>CAWVFK010000025.1:0-85206 GCA_963928595.1 Candidatus Coprosoma sp.
ATCCACTATAGCACATACAAATGTTCTTGTAAATAACTTCTTGCAAACTTTTACCTTTTACAAAGCAAATTCCTAGTAAATAAAAAAAGATGAAATGCATTCATCCTTTGGCTACTTTTTTTCTAGTGTATAGTACTCTCCAATTTGAAATTGTTTATATTTCTTTAGTTTTTTAATCATATGTTTTTGTAATTTTTGAGCCATTTCGGTTTGAATATTATTTTCTTTAGATAATTGGTCAACTAATATAGCTTTTATGCCATATTTTTTAGCACCAACAATATCGGAAAGTAATTGGTCTCCAATAGCAGCCGTATTTTCTTTATTTGAATTTAATATATTTAAAGCTTTTTCATAAGCTTCTTTCGATGGCTTTCCCGCATTAGATAATAGTGGAAGACTTAATTTTTGAGCGACTGGTTTAGCTCTTTGTTCATGGTTATTAGAAAACAGTAATATTTTAAACTTTTGTTCTTTTAAATTCTCTATTAAATCAGTAGTTTTTTTAGGAATGTTTAAGTCATCAACTTTAGTAATTGTGTTATCAATATCGAATAACAAGGCACTAATGTTTTCTTTTTTTAAGGATTGATAATCGATTTTATATATACTTGGATAATAACTATCAGGAGTAACAGCTTCTATTTCTTGTTTAAAACCAAACATTACTTTTATAAATGTTTGCATCATCAAGATATGTTTTTTTGCCATAAATCAAAAAAATAATCACCGAAGTGACTATTTTGTTTCCTTTTCTAATTTTGCAATTACACTTTTAGAAACTTCGATTACTTTTTTCTTGATAGCGTTTGCTGATTTTTCAATGACTGGAGTTCCTTTTTCAATAGCGTAGTCAACTAGTTCTTCAGCGGCCTCTTGAAGTTTTTTTGCTTGTTTTTTAGCTTCAGCTAAAACTGTTTCCTTATCTAATTCAGCTAAACCTTCTTTTAGTTCAGCAATTTTAGTTTCAACAGTTTCTTTAACGTCCTCCATCTCGATGTTTTTTACTTTGTTTACTAAATCGTCAAACATCCTTTTTAAATCTTCTCTAGTTTCTGAGCCTTTTTTAGGAGCAAATAATAGTCCTAAAGCTGCGCCTACTCCGGCTCCAACAACAAATTTTCCTATTCCTTTACTTTTCTTCGTCATCTTTGGTTTCCTTCTTTCTATTAAATATTTTGCCAATGGCATTAGATAAAAAACCAATAATGGTATCACTGAATCCAACTACAGCATCAGTGGTATTATCAATAATACAGAATAAACCATTTAATTTTTGTGACTTTTGACTAACATCATCGACAAGTTTGTCTACTTTATCTAATGTTTTAATGGCGTTAATAACTAAAATGAGTAAAGCAATTACTAAGACAATTAATAATATGTAAAATAACACAGATAATACATCAGCAAAACTAATAACCATTATTTATTCCCCTTTTCATACATCGAATCTATTAAACTAAATAATTCTTGATCACTGATTTTTCGCGGTTCTTTTTTGTGTTTTTCTTCAGTTATTGGTTTGTCCATTTCTTCTTCTAAAAGATCAGTTAAATCATCTTCTTTAGGTGCGCCATGTCTAGGTTTTTCATCTAAAGTGCTTGAGTCAAAGTCATAATTATTTTCCTCAACCTTATTTGTCTTTTCATCTTCTGGCACCTTTTGGGTAACATCTTGTTTGGTTTCTTCTTTTTCTTTATCGTTGAACAGAACTCGGTTACCACCAAATAATGTTGTTTCAATATCAGCTTCTAATCCACCATAAGCCTTATTTCTAATGGCATCTACATTAGCCTCTTTAGAACTATAATATGATGATCTACCATCATTTTTATTTGTAAATTCATCTCTTTGGTAGCCTTTATCTAAAATTCCATATACTGGTGAGATAATTGGTGATGGTCTAAAGACTCTCTTTTCTTCTTTTGGTGGGTTGTAAACTTCTTTTCGATGATGAGATTGTTTTTTCTTTTCTTCTTTTGGTTCTGGTTTTACATCGATAGAATCAAAATCATTATCATCAAAAAATGGAAATTTATACTCACTTTTAACTGGTTCGATAGGTTCATTTTCTATTTGGACTGAGGCCTCGTTTTTAGATGGAGCCTCGTCTGCATAAATTTCTGAACGTGATTTTTTAGGCGAAGGAATTTCTACTTGAATTACTTCTTTTTGAATAGTATCTTTTTTATCTTCTTTTTCCTCAACTTCTACTTCTTCGGTAAATAAATTTTTAAATTTATCAATTAGTCCCATATAAATACACCTCTAATTTTCCTCTTCTTCATAACGTAGAAAGCTATCATCATCTTGATTTTTCGCACTAAATACGTCATATTTTTCTTCTTTGTTTTGTAAAAAGTCATCTTCTAATGATAATTTTACTATATTGCTGTTGTATTTTATTGTCGATAAAATGTATGAACTATTTAAAACGGTATCATTGATATCTTCTTTTGGTACTAAAGCTTCGATTCTCGCATAATTGTAGACAAATTCAATTAAGTAAAGATCATCTTGTTTAGTAATTTCTAGATATCCCAACTTGCCATTATTATCTATTTTTCTAGAGTAATATTTACTATCATCTTCTTCATAATCTAGTGCTGTTTGATAGTAGTAACTAATTTCATCTAAATATAAATAATAATACACACCATTTGAATATAGTTTATCATTAGAACCACTACTGTCGATATAAGTTACTCCTCTTGGTACATAATACTTATATCCACGTCCCACACGGTTATATAAAGTATTTTCTTTGGATAATACAACATTAAGAATATTATCAATACTAGTTGTATCAATTCTAACAATGGTACAGCCAGTTAGAATTAATGTGACTAGTCCTAAAAGAAGTATTTTCTTCATATACACACCTGCTTACTTTAAATTATATCAAATTTTGCTTGATTTTCCTAATAAAACATTTACTTTACATGTAAAATTATGTCTATTTTTTCAACTTCGACCATATATATTGGAAATCCAAGGCTGACAAAACGTTTTTCATATTCAGTTTCAACATTATCAATATCATCTTCGTGAAGGTTTAAAGATATATTTTTGATTTTATAATCATAGTCGGTAAATGATTTTAAAGAAAATTCAAATAACTTACGATTATCAGTCTTTTGGATAATGTGTTTTGAACCTTTAAAAATATTATCGTAACGCTTTAAAAATTTATTACTAGTTAATCTTCGATCTTCATGTCTATTTTTAGGCCAGGGATCTGAAAAATTTAAGTATATAGCATCTATTTCTTTATCAAAAATATTTTCAATTTCGGTAGCATCAAAACGAATTAATTTTAAGTTTGGCAAATCAATATTTTCTAATTTTTGAGTAGCTCTTAAAATAACGCTATCAAATTTTTCGATACCGATAAAGTTAATATGCGGATTCTTTTCAGCCATACCGATAATAAAATCACCTTTACCCATACCTATTTCTAAGTGAATAGGATTATCATTATTAAAAATAGTTTTAAATTTCCCTTTATAATCTTCGGGTTTTAAAATTATATAAGTTGATTTACTTATTTTTTCTTTTGCACCTTTGATGTTCTTTAATCTCATGGTTATCACCTTTAATCATTATAACATAAACGCGCACCAAAAATAAACAAAAGCATATAATTAATTAGATTATGAAAGGAGTATGTAGTGTGAAAAAAGATCGCGATTGTGGGGGGATGGCCTACCCTGTTTATCCACAGATGGTGCCTAATTATGGAGGTATGGTTATGCCTGGTCAAATGATTCCAATGCCAGGGGGTATGAATATGGGCATGACTAATGTACCTTTGACGAGTGTTCAAAGTACAATTAATAGTAATGATTTGAATAATTTAACTAATCAAGTGAACAATTTAGAACAAAGAGTTACGAGATTAGAAAATATGGTTAGCAATACCAATAATAGTTATAATTCATCTAATTATCAGATGATGTAAAAAGACTCGAGATTTCTCGGGTCTTTTGGTTATAAAATTTATTTTCTAGAAATACTTTGATATATTTTATTTAAAAGTTCAGTGCTTTTAGCAAGTTTTGATTCTAATTCTTTATTTCGAGATTGTAATCTCTCAACTTCAGCACGATATTTAGTATTTTCTTCTTTTAAATTAGAAAGTTCATTATTAATATTTTCTCTTTCGGTAGAAGATTCATTATTAATTTTATCTAATTTTTCAATTTCTAATTGTAGTTTTCTAATTTTGTTATCTTTAGCATCAAGTTCACTTTGCATGCCTTCATATTTATTAACAAAACTAGAAACAGCATTGGTAATATCATCAAATGATTCATCGTTTACTTCAGAATCATTTTCTTCAGTAGTTTCTTCATCGGTAGGCTCTTCTGGCCTTAGTAATTCTGGTTTTTCCTCTTTAGGAGTATTATCTAAGTCCAAGTCTTCCATGACAGATGATAAGTTATCTATTTCATCTAATAAGCTTTCAGCTTCTTTTGGAGAAATTTTAACCATCTCATCAACAAAAGTTGGCTCATCAAAAGTTTCTTCTGGTTCTTCATCCATATCATCAATATATTTTCCGTAAATATTTAATTCTGTAATCTTACTCATAATATCTTCGATACTAACAGCGTATTTATTCATTAAATTACGAATATTTTTGTCCTCTGAATAGCTTTTAAAGAACTCTTTATCATCAGGAATTAAGATATTTGCTCTAAACATCTGTTTTTCTTCTCTACCTTGTTCGCCATCACTAAATGCGATGTTCATGTTTTCGATAACAGAATCAATAAAATCATTTTTTCTTTCTACTGCTTCATCAAATGGTAGTTTTTTTAATGATTTAAATATCTTTCTATTGTCCTCTCTAATATCACGCGCTAATTTTTTGATTGCTAAAAATCTTTCTTTTTCTAACATATTTCCACCTCTTTATTCTTTTATAACCATAATTTATGCTCTTGAATCATATTTGCCATCTTTGGTTGAAACGATTATATGTTCATGTTCGCTTATAAATAAAGGAACTTTAACTGTTAATCCATTTTCCAAAGTGGCTTCTTTAGTAGCATTTGTAGCAGTATTTCCTTTTACAGCTGGTTCAGTAGCTGTTACTTCATACTCTATTTTTTCAGGTAAATTAATACCTAAAACTTCACCTTTATAGAATGTTACTTCAACTTCTAAACCTTCTTTTAAGAATTTAGCATCGTCCCCTAAACTATCTTTGGCTAAATCCATTTGTTCATAAGTTTCCATATTCATAAAATTATACATATCGCCACTACTATAAAGATATTGCATTGGTTGTTTTTCGATAATAGCTTTTTCAAGCTTTATATTAGTATTAAATGTCTGTTCAATTGTTGCACCAGTTCGCAAATTTTTAAGTTTAATGCGGACAAAGGCAGGACCTTTTCCTGGCTTAACGTGTAAGAATTCTAAAATTAAATAGATATTCCCGTCAATTACAACTGTCATTCCATTTTTAATATCATTAATATTTATCATACTTTACCTCCATGAATTATTTTTTCTCATTGTGCTCTGTATGCTTATTACATTTAGGGCAATATTTGTTTAACTTTAATCTTTCAGGTGTGTTCCTTTTATTTTTTTCTACACGATAGTTTTCATTTTTACACACACTACAAACTAAAGTGATGTTATCTCTCGCTTCGCCTTTTTTTGCCATAATATCCCTCCTTTTTGCATTTCTTACACCATTATATCAAATTATGGATAAATTTCAAAGTATTTTTGAGAAACTCTTTGGGCTAAACGCTTATTTATAGAAGATTGATGGCTTGTTTTGCCGTCCGGTCTTGAAATATTTGGTGACACGATAGTGAATGTTACCTTCGGATCATCATATGGAGCATAAGCAACAAAAGTGGTACTGATTGTTTCTTTATCAATTTTTCCATCACCGTTAGTGTCGACAAAACTCTGACTGGTTCCAGTTTTACCGGCTGGTTTATAAGCCATATTTATGTATCCGGCACCAGTTCCATATTGTAAGACGGCTTTAAATCCTTCGTGGACTCTATCCATGTATTTTTGCTCAGTCTTTACTTTATTTAGTTCTTTCTTATTTTGATCATATGATGATTCGTCACCATATAAACCTTTATATAGATAGGGTTGCATTCTAGTACCATTATTAGCAATCGTACTTATATATTGTGATAATTGAATTGGAGTATAGTTATCATACTGCCCAATTGAAAAGTCGAGTAATAGTCCTGGAGTAGTACTTGTACCTTTTAGACCAGTTATTTCATTTGGAAGATCAATACCAGTTTTTACACCTAAACCGAATTCAGCAAAGGTATCTCGATATATATTAAACGCATTAGTATCAATAACTAATGGTTGATTATATTTATAGGTTCCCTTACCTACTTTAATGGCAGTATAGTACTGATAAGTATTCGAAGATTGGGCTAAAGCCGTAATATCATTTAGTCTTCCTAATCTTTTCCATGAACATTTTTCTGGAGTAGCAGCAATTTTAACACATGTGTCATATCTGATTTCACCAATTTTTAAAGCACCAGTATTATAACCGACTATATGGCTAGCCCCTTTAACGACTGACCCCATAACTGCGGTAGATTGAGTTATACCAGATGTGAAATCAATGACACTATATGAACCATCATCATTTTGTTTTAATTTCTTGCCAGCCATAGCTAATATTTCACCGGTTTTAGGGTTAGTTATTATAACAAATGAACCATCATAATAATCGGTATTAGCTTCTTTCTTGGCATTTAAAACTTCCTCTGTCAATATTTCTTCCAAGGCTTTTTGAAGTTCGATATCAATCGTCAAAACAATATCATTGCCTCTTTTACCTTCTTCAAGTAATTTGTATGAGCCATCACTCATAACTTGATATTTGTTCTTTTTACCTTTTAAAATATCTTCATATTGGTACTCGAGGTTACTAGTTCCTACACGGTCATCTAGACTATAACCCTTCTCTAAATAATAATCTTTTAATTCGGCAGGAATTCCACTTTTACTACTTGAAACATTGCCCAAGATACTTCTAAAGACATCACCATATGGATAAGTTCTTTCCCAATCGAGTTTCGTGTTGACACCTTTAAGTTCACTAAGGTTTTCGGAAACTAAGGCATACTCTTCATCGGTGACATTTTCACCTTTAATTACCTTTTCATCATATGAATATCCTGTATTCATAAGAGTATATATGTAAGCCGCTTTTTTATCTAAGTCATTATAAACACTTAAATCTTCAGCAGTTATTCTTTCAATTTCAAGTTCATATATATCATCACTTGTAAGTTTTCTTTCTTCTAGCTTTTTCCATTCATCGTCAGTGATTTTGGCTTTGGCAGCTTCTTCATTATTTTCAATCCAAAAGGCTTTAAAGTCATAATCATTTAACTTTGATGAATCTACATCAATCATGTTTGCTAGTTTATAAGCGGTGGCGATTTCTTTTTTAGAAGTAATGCCTGAAGGCTTTTTATAGTATATGACTTTAGATGGTTTGTTATCAACAATTAGTTTGCCATTACGGTCATATATTCTTCCGCGGGGTGCGGATTCGCCATAAGTGATCGTTTTAGTAAGATTTTCAAGTTCATGACTATATCTTTCTTTTCCAACTACTTGAACGACAAAAAGACTAATGACTAAAATGAGTAAAGCTAAAATGATAATAAAGTTTAAGATATTATATCTTTTTTCAATTTCTACTTTAATATCTTTATTTTCTTTATATGTATTAAAGTTATAGGTCTGTTTACTTTGACGTTTAGAGATTTTTAAGGATGATTTTCTTTTATCTCTAATGTCTTTAATTTTATTTAATAAGGAAAATGATTTATTATTTTTAAGTTTTTTCTTATTTTTTTTCACTTTTTATCACCTCGCTTTTAAAATTAACATACCCTATTATAGGGGGAATGTATGCATAGATTACTAATTGAAAACTATATCAAGCAGATTAGCAAACAAGATATTAAGAAGTTTGCAGATAAAAACAATATTCAGCTTTCAGAAAAAGATCAAGATATATTATATCACTATTTAAAAAATAATTGGCAAGATTTATTATATGGAAATAGTAGAAGTGTTTTTAAAGAATTAGAAGAAAAACTGGGAACTGAAAAATTTAATGTGTTAAAATCTTTATATGACTTTTATTTTGAACAATATCATGATTTTTTATAATAGTTTCTAATGTCTTCTAATAATTTTGAATTATATGTTTTATTTTTAATCATCTCTATCTCAAATTTATATGGTGGATAAGTACGATCTTTACCACCATCTATACTAATGTAAGGAGTTTCTAAAATTTTAGGAACTTCTTTTAAGTTTTCATTATATATTATTTTTATGAGGTTTTCAAAGCCAATTTTACCTAAACCGATATTTTCATGGCGGTCTTTATGAGTGCCTTTTTCATTTTTACTATCGTTTATATGAATGCAGCCGATTTTGTTTAAACCAATTACTTCATCAAATTCTTTTAACAAATTATCAAAATCAGTAACATCGTATCCGGCATCGTTTAAATGACAAGTGTCTAGACAAACTAGTAATCTTTGATTATTTTTAACACCATCAATAATCGTTTTAATTTCTTCGAAAGTTTTACCAAGTTCAGTGCCTTTGCCAGCCATTGTTTCAAGACAAATGATTGGACCAGCTTCTTCATCTAAAACAAGGTTTAACCCATTAATGATGTTATTTAAACCAACCTCTACACCTAGTCCGACATGACTACCAGGGTGCAGAACAACTTTTTTGATACCTAAAGTTTGTGCACGCTTTAATTCTTGTTTTAAGAAATTTACAGCAAAGTTAAATTTATCATCATCTTTATTATTAGCTAAATTTACAATATAAGGGGCATGAATTATAACTTCATTTATGTCAATATTATTTTCCTTCATCAATTGTTTCGCTTCATTTGTTTTTTCTTCATCTATTTTACCTCTAATGGTATTTTGCGGAGCTCCTGTATAAAACATAAAAGTATTTTCCCCATAACTTAATGCTTCTTTGACACTACCAAGCATACCTTCATCTTTTGTGAAAGATACGTGGCTTCCAATAATTAATTTCTCCATAAAAATCACCTAGAAATATAATACCACATTTCTAGGTTTATTCGCCCACTAAATCACCTAAAACTTTAAAACTCCCACCAATTATTTTTTGAATGACTTTTTCAGTGGTGTTTGAAATGGAAAGTCCAGCTTTAGATATTGCATTTTGATAACTTTTATTATTGACATCAATGTAATCTTCTAAATCGATGTTTTTCCCTTCTTTGACATCCTTTTCAAACTTTTCGATTTGTTTATTGGTTAAGGCAACTTTTTTACTATTTCGGTATTCAAAATAACCTGTACTTTGGGAAAGATATAGAGCAAAAAAGGTAACAAAACTAACTAAGATAGAATACCTAAAAATCTTATTTAACTTTTTATGTTTCATTTATATACTCTCCTATGATTGGTGCAAGCAGTTCGATAGTATTTAGTACTTCATCTATAGTGTTTTCTTGAGCACCTATTTCGATTAAAATTATATTAGGATTTAAATCTTGATTATAAACACCATTTGAGTATTCGCCACCTTTGGTTAATATACCTCTAGTTAAGGTTGGATATTTGACTTTTATTTTATCATTGATGGTTGTAGCAACATTTAAGTTAGATTTATAGGTATCATAATCTTCACCTATGACAAAAGAGATTTTTGCACATGATTTATTATTAATAATAACGGTTGATTTTTCTTTTGGTAAAGCATCACGGTGCAAATCGATGATTAATTTATAGTTTTTATACTTATTTAATGCATCTTCTAAAAATTTGCGACTTGCAACATAACTCTTATTATATTTCATATTGTTTAAATTTAAGTAATCAGTAATATTGTCTTCCATCACATCGGCTTTAATATTTTGTTTAGCTAGTTTATCTTGAAGAAGATAGGAGGCCATCATAACGCCAGGTTTGATATTATAACCTTCTAAAGACTCTCCAGCATACGACTCACTTTGATGAGAGTTATAAATGTAGACTGTAGGTTTGACATTTAGTTTTTCAACTTCTTCGGTTTTAGGGTTACTGACATAAGCCATAGCAGCTTCATTAGATTTAAAATGAAAGGTGTTTTCTAATATGGATACAGGTTCATTGACATCTAAGATTTTAGAAAACAATTTAGAAAGTAAATCGTCGGCTTTCTTTTCATAAAGAAGATGGTAGTTAGAGTCGACCATCAACGCTTTGATAAAAGCTTCGTTAGAATTTACAAGTTTGAGATTCATAATGATATTAAATGATAATTCATAACCCAAAAACATAATGAAGGCATAAACTATTAATCTAAATTTAAATTTACGTTTTTTCTTAAGTTTGATCTTTTTCATAGAATTCCCCATTTCGATATAATTATATGAAATAGATGAGGAATAAAATGTAGAAAAAAACAAAGCTTAATCACTTTGTTTGATTTCTTTATGAAGGGCACTATTTAGACCAGAGCTGATAACTTCGGCTAGTTTGGCAATGACAAAATCTTCTTCTTTTGGAGTGACCATTAAATTATAGCCAATGGGGTTTAGAATTTCATAAATTAATTCTTTGGTTTCAGTTTCTGATAAAGTGCCAACCATACCTAATATTTTTTCTTTTTCTTCTTTATTTATTTTGAATTTTTGACTGAGTTTTAAATAATTAACGTTAGCAGTTAATTTAGAAGCAGGATTATTGATGTTAGCTGTTTGATAAGCAAAATGGTCATAGAGATATTTAATGGTGTCACTGACAATAGAAGCGGCATCGACAACGGTTGGAACACCGATAGCAATTGTTGGGATACCTAAAATATCCTTGGAGATTTCTTTTCTTTTATTGCCTACTCCACTACCTGGATTAATTCCAGAATCAGTCATTTGGATTGTTTTATTAACTCTTTCGACTGATGAGGCAGCTAGTGCATCAATAGTAATTACAAAACCTGGTTTTATTTCTTTAACAACACTTTTTAATAAATCACTTGTTTCTATACCGGTTTCACCCATAACTCCTGGAGCAATAGCACAGACTCTTCTAAAGCCTTCATCTAACGATCCATATAAATAAATATAATTAGTAACTAAAGTTTCAGATACCACTAAAGGTCCAAGAGCATCTGGCGTTGATTTTTCATTACCTAACCCTAAAACTAAACACATATCGTCATCTTTAATATTTTGAATTTTTAAGAGTTTTCTTAATTCTTCCGAAAATATTTTTTCTACCTTTTTTTGATTTTTAGAATCAGTTACATCTTCAAATTCGATAGTTGTATAGTTACCGGGCTTTTTGTTTATCTCTTTTGCTTCTTCTTCGTTTAAAGTAATATTTGTTATTTTAATATCATCTATTTGTTTAGTAGGAGTAGATTTTACAAGCTCAACAGCTAAGTCTGTTCTTAAAATACTATTTTTGAAATCGACTTCATGACTCACGATATCACCTCACTTTTATTCTTAGCAAAGTTATAAAAATCATACAAAAAATAAAAAATAGTTATAAATTTATTTATTCGTAAAAGAAAAATAACGAAAAAATGTTGCTTTTTCATAATAATTTTGTTAAAATGGTTATACATGTGGCTTGGAGGTGAAATTATGGCCAACTTAAAGAATGCGAAAAAAAGAATTTCTGTAAATATTAAAAAAGAAGCAAGAAACAACGAATATTCTGCTAGTGCAAAAACAGCTGTTAAAAATACTCTAAGAGCTATTGCTAAAAAAGACAAAGCACAAGCTGAAGCTAATTTAAAAACTGCCATTAAAAGAATCGACAAGGCAGCTGGAGCTGGAGTAATCGCTAAAAATACTAGTGCTCGTAAAAAATCAAGATTAACAAAGAAAGTAAATGCGATGGAGTAATTTACTTTTTTATTTTATAGGGGTGATTAGATGAAAAAATTTTGGAACTTTTTTACAACAATTTTATTTTGTATCCTATTTGTAGTTGCTTTTACTTATCGCGAAGATATTGTCAATTTTGTTATGAGTTCAGTAGTTCAAAATAAACAAGTAACTTTACCAAATGAAGAAGTGAATTTTAACAATTTTGATTTTGATTTTGTAAAGGAAACAAATGATTTTCATGTTAATAACAAGCAAGATATTTTGAATGTCATATATACTGTTTTAAATCATGGGTTAACTGATCTTACCTTTTATTGTGATAAGAATTATAAAAATTGCACAGATGATTTGAGTGATATTTCGAATGATCAAGTATTACTTTCAACAATAAACAATTTCGTGTCACCTTATAATAGTTATGAGAAGATTTATTTTAAAATTACTTCATATGGTGAGGTAAATATGGCAATCGATAAATTATATTCAGATGGAGAAAAAAACAGTATCGAGATTAAAATTAAAGAATTTGAAGATGCCAATATTGAAGATAGTATGAGTATTCGGGATAAAATTAAAGCTTTCCATGATTACTTAATTAATAGTAGTGTATATGATAAAGCACGAGCTGAAGCGATTGAAAATGGTAAAGATTATAGTGGTAATAATTCTCATAAAGCAAATGGCCCTTTAATTGATGGACTTGCTTTATGTAGTGGTTATAGTGATGCGATGAAAATATATTTAGATAAATTAGGAGTTCCAAATTATAAAATCTCTAATTCTAATCACATTTGGAATTTAGTTTATTTAGACGGTCAGTGGTTACATTTGGATTTGACTTGGGATGATCCGGTGACTACTGATGGTTCTAACATTTTATTACATAAGTTCTTCCTTATTTCAACCAATGAATTACACAAGTTAGATGCGACAGGACATAATTTTAATACTGAATATTATCCAGAAGCACAAAACAGTTAAGAAAAACTCTTAACTGTTTTTAATTGACAATCGTATATGGATTCTCTTCAGTACCACTACCACATAGTTTAGTATCCTTTGAAATATATATAACTGGGTGTATATCCAACATTCCATCACTCAAGGCACCAGCTGGTCCCGAACCATCGCCAACTAATAGTGCCTTTATATCGGGATCAAAATAATCTGTTGTATTGATTGTCCAAAAGAATGACTTTAGAAGCCATGTTGTAGTTTTACAAGTTGATGCGTTTGCTTGAGCTTTTTTTGCTGTTCCACACATTCCTATGTTACTATTTAGCCTTAAATATTCCGACACGCTTATTAATCCAATTTTACCATTCCATATAGTTTGATTTTCTTCATATATTTGATTTGTTAAATCATCGTTAACTAATTCTTTTATAATACCAGTCTTAAAATCGTGACTTATTATTTTATCATAATTTGTACTTATAGAATTTAAATATTCTGTATTCAAATAAGTGTTTATTTCTACTGGTTCACCCCAAACTGTATTATCAGGCCAAGCTCTTTGTCCTATACTTTCATCTTTTATTATTTTAAGAGAACCATCTTCTTCTAATGATATAATTCTCCACATTTCATTGTTAAATGTTATATAGTTTTTAGGACTAGCGCCTTTATAAAAATATCTAGTTGGTTCATAGGTATCTTTATATAAACCATCTCCACTATTTACCACTTCTTTTAAAAGTAATTCTTTAGCGATTGTCCCAATACATTTTATATTTCCTTTGGCCTTTAATGATATGTTTGTTTGGAATGCCGCATATCCTACTCCTAATATTAATAGTAAACAGGCAGTTGCTATTGTTATGATTTGTTTACCCTTTCTTCTTTTCTCTCTTCTTGTGAACCTTCTTCTCATCTTACCATCCCTAACTTATTTTAAGTTATATAGCTTTATTATAACCTATTTTAAGTTATCGTTCAATACCTTAAAACAAGTTATTGTAAAATCAAGTCGGAGGTTAGTTATGAATAGACTTAGAGATTTAAGAGAAGACCACGACTTATTACAAAAAGATATTGCAAAAATTTTAGGAATGTCCCAAACTGGATATTCTCAATATGAAACAGAGACTAATGATATTCCCACAGCTATTTTAAAAAAACTTGCAAGTTATTATAATACAAGTATTGATTATATTTTATGTATAACTAATGAGAAGAAACCTTATCCAAAAATAAAAGATAAAAGAAGTCTTGATTGATGTTAGTCCTGTTTTATTGACATTATGTTTGACTTCTTTTAATATTCTTCTAGTGGTAATGTAATTGTTACTTTTGTATACTCCCCTTCTTTTGATTCATAACTTAAGGTGCCATTATGAGCTTTGATAATTTGATCTGAAAGTGATACTCCCAGACCCGTACCTCTTTGTTTAGTAGTATAAAAAGGTTCTTTAATTTTGTTTAATAATTCTTTACTCATACCTTTACCATTATCTTTAATAGTAATAATGATGTAATTTTCCTTTATCCTGTCGTGAACAATAATTTTACCATTTTTATCTTTTGGAATAGCTTCAATACTATTTTTCAAAAGATTTATAAACACTTGGGTTAATCTATTGTAATCAGCATTTATGTATATATCGTCATCAATTATTTTAGAGGTTAATTGAATATTATTCTTCTGACACAACATATCTATATTTTTGATAACTTCTTCAATTAATAAATTAATATCGATAATGTCTTTGTTTATTTTTACTTTATTCATAGCTAAAAAATCTTCTAGTAATAATAAAGCTCGATTTATTTCATCTTTTAAAATTGGAATATATTTTTTGAAATGTTTAGGTTTTTCTGGATCGAACATATCTAAATAACCTTTACACACTGCAATGGGATTTTTTATTTCATGAGTTATTTGAAATAACGAGGTATGGATTTGCTCATTATGTTTTATTTCTTTGATGTTCATATGAAGTTTTAATACTTCTTCAGTTTTATTTAAGAAATAAATGATAATGTTAGCAACAACATACATATAAATTCCTTCGATAAGAACTTCACTGACATATACTGGGAAAGCATAATTTAAATAGCTTAATAAAACTAAAGTTATAACTATTTTAATTGTAGTAAAGGTTAAAATAAAGTCATGAATCTTAAATTCTTTAAATAGTTTTAAATAGAACAAGTAATAAAGAAGATATTCTAAAATAATAATCGGAAGATAATTTTGGTAAAAACTATAATAATAAGCGATCATAATTACTGATGTTACAAGTATCGAAATTTTAGACTTTTTAATATATGCAATGATTAAAGAAATATTAATAATCATAAATGGCATATTCATGTATAACGGTTTTGTATATTTAAAAAGTAAATATAATACCGAAAAGATAATAACGACAATTAGTAGGTCGTTTTCTTTGTTATTAAATGTTTTGGTATATGCGAGATAAAGTAAGTAGACTGTTAATGGTAATGCAACTAAAATAATATCTAAAATCATCGTATCAAATATTTCCATTTTTATCACCGACATTATTTTACAAAACATAACTTGTCGAAGTTTGTCGAAAAATAGAAAAATATAATATTTTTTAGCAAAAAAGAAAGATTTTTTTGTTAATCTTTCTTTTTAAAGACAATTATTTTAGCTAGGACATAATTCATAACTATGACTACGACTTGAGTAACTAGTTTACAAATGGCATCATTAATATGCATAATACTGAAAAGAATAAACATTAATGACATATCAATTAATAATGATGCTACTCTAGAGCCAAAAAAGTTGATAATTTCTTTAACTTGTTTTTGTCCTTTTACTTTACTCTTAAAAACATATTTACGGTTAGTAAAATAAGCAAAGATAACAGCGCAGATCCACGATAAGACATTGGCTATTTGAATATCTAAATCTGATTTACCAGATAAAAAAGTATTAGTGAATAAGAAATAAGTAACTAAAGTAATTAAGGTAGTTAAAACTCCAACGATTAAATAATTAATTATTTCTTCATATTTAAAATACAATTCTTTTATTTTTTTCATACTTTATCCTCTATGCGCACCTGTTTGTACTACAAGAATTTACATAACTATATTTATATTGATTATTAGAACTATCAAAAGTTATTCTAACACATCCTGTCATAGGCTTATCATTTGTTGGGTCTATTACTTCTTTTTCACTATCTAGATATCCTTCTTGCTTTAAGAAGTCAATACTAACATCGCATGAAGCATCAGGTAAGCTTCGAACATTATCTGTTCCCCATCTTTCAGCGGCATCAATAATAGTGTTTTTTTGTTCATTCAAAGTGTTTTCTCTAGAGTCACTGATTATTCCAACTATGGTTGGAACAGCAATGGTGGCCAAAATACCCAATATTACAATTACGGCTAGTAATTCAATAAGTGTAAAGCCGTTTTTTTTCATACTATCACCTAGATTAAATTATACGTTCTTTAAGGTTAGGTGTCAATAATGAAGGGTTACATTCTCCAAAGATTCCCATATTTTGTCAATGTGTAAATGATATATTTTATTTTAACTTTTGCTCCCTGTGATTTGTCTTTATGTTAAAACTATGTTATGATGTATATAGATGAAGAAAACTTCATAAAATATTAAAGGAACATTCAATAATCCGATGTTGAGTGTTGCCACATATAATTGTGTATCACCTAAATCATTGGATGAGTTAGGTGATTTTCTTTTATATTATTAATATAAATAGTAGAAATACAAGTAGGAAGGTAAGAATGACTAAAGAAAGAATTAAAATAATTTTTCTTATTCATTATATTGCCTCTCTTCTAAATAGAGGTTTTGTCTCACTAAACTTACTGAATATTTCTTAATACAATTATAAAAAATAATTATATAAAATAATATATTATACTTTGTAAAAAATGGATGTGATAATTTATGAAAAGTGTGGGAATAATATGCGAATATAATCCATTTCACAATGGGCATTTATATCATATAAAAAAGGTCAAAGAATTATATCCTGATTATGTGGTTATTGCTGTTATTAACGGCGATTTTACCCAAAGAGGCGATGTTAGTTTAATAGATAAGTGGAAAAAAACTGACGTGGCATTGAATTTTGTTGATCTAGTAGTTGAACTTCCATTTTGTTTTGGAACGCAAGCAGCGGACATTTTTACTAAAGGTAGTACTGATATTTTAAAGGCTTTAAAAGTCGATGCTTTTGTATTCGGAAGTGAAAGTGCGGATATAGATAAATTAAGAAAAATTGTGGAAATTCAGGGAAGTGTAGAATATAGCAATAAAATTAAACAATATTTGGATGAAGGGTTAAGCTACCCTGCTAGTTTAGCTAGAGCTTTAAAGGATTTGGGAATTATTTTAGAAAATAATCCAAATGATTTACTGGGAATTGGTTATATTAGAAATTTAAAAGGTTTAGAAATTAAGGCAATTAAAAGAACTAACGATTACCACAGCTTAGATTTAAAAAAAATTTCTAGTGCGACGAGTATTAGGGAGGCTTTAAAAAAAGGGATCAACGTTAAAGATTTTGTACCTAAGGAAAGTTATGAGAGCTTAAATGATCTACACTTTTTGGATAATTATTTCGATTTACTTAAGTATAAAATTATTAGTACTGACGATTTAAGTATTTATCAAACCGTTGATGAAGGAATTGAAAATAAGATTAAAAAAAATATTTTAAAAGCTCATGATATTGATGAGTTAATAAATTTGGTTAAATCAAAAAGATATACATATAATAAAATCAAAAGAATGCTTTTACATATCTTATGTGGGTTTACCAAAGAAGAAGCGAAAAGATGCAAAGAAACACAATATATTCGTGTTTTAGGTTTTAATGATAAAGGTAGAAGATATTTAAACAGCATAAAAAAAGAGTGTGAACTGCCAATTATTACAAAGTATGATAATAGCTATGAAATGATGAGAATTGAAAATAGAGTTAGTAATATTTATAATATTAAAAAAGATGACTTTTTAGAGGAATATAAGCATAAGCCTATAATCCGTTAGTCATCTTTTTATTATATTGTATCAATTTTTAAGAAGTTAGTTGTTTTAACTTGATGCATTCTTGGGAATCCACCAGTTACGATAACAATATCACCCTTTTGTAAATCCATAAACTTAGTAGTTTCAGCTTTACAATTATCTATAAGTTCTTCAAGTGTATTATAATATTTAACAATTACTGGGAAAACTCCATAATTAAGAGCTAAAGCTTTAGCTACTTTGTCATCTGGACAAGCAGCAACAATTGATGATTTTGGTTTTAATGTACCAATTAATTTAGCACTATAACCACTAGTAGTTGCAGCAATGATTACTTTAACATCTAATAGGTTAGCACTTTCAACAACATTATGAGCAATAGCACTTGGAATGTTGTTTTCTTTAGCGTATGATTTTTGGTTAGCATAATCATAATAACTTTCGGCTTCTTCACAAGTTTCAGCCATGTATTTAACAGCATCTGCTGGATGTTTACCAATAGTTGTTTCACCTGATAACATAACTGCATCTGTTCCATCTAATACAGCATTAGCAACGTCTGAGATTTCAGCACGTGTTGGACGAGCGCTTGTGTACATTGAAGCAAGCATTTCAGTAGCAACAATAACAGTACGTCCTTTTTGACGACATTTTTCAATAATCTCTTTTTGTAAAATAGGTAGTGTATTCATAGGCATTTCAACACCTAGATCTCCACGAGCAACCATAATACCATCACTAGCTTCAATGATGTCATCTATATTTTGAATAGCTGTATGACTTTCAATTTTAGAAATTATTTGCATGTCTTCTCTACCTTGTTCTTTTAAGATTTCTCTAGCCGCTAAAACATCTTCTTTACAACTAACGAATGATAATGCTAAGAAATCTCCATCGTGCTGACAAGCGTAGATTATATCTTCTCTATCTTGATCACTGATAAAGTCCATATTTAATTGAACTCCTGGAACATTGATACTCTTTCTACTACCTAATACTCCACCGTCAATAATTTTACAGTTAATTCCATTTGGTAATTTTTCAATTACTTCTAATTTCATTAATCCATCTTCTAATAAAATTTCATTACCAACTTCAATACTATCTAATGCATCTTTGTAGTTAACAGTTATAGCTTCTTCAGTTCCTAAGATATCATCTTTAACTAATTTAATAGTTTTTCCTTCAACTAAGTTGATTTTATCATCAGTCATATTTCCAGTACGGAAATCTGGTCCTTTAGTATCGAATAAGACAGCTACGTAAGATCCTAATTCTTCGTTTGCTTTTTTAACTAAACTTAAAACGTTACTTTTCTCTTCTTCTGTAGCATGTGAAAAATTAATTCTGGCTACATTCATACCATTTAATACCATTTGTTTAAAGGTTTCATATTTGGCACTGCTTGGACCAATTGAACAAATTATTTTAGTTTTTTTCATGAATACCACTCCTTTTGACAATTTTCGCAATAATAAGTTCCGCGTCCGCCAACGGTTATTTTGTTTATCTTTGAATGGCAAATGGGACACTCTTCTTTGGTGTGAACGAGTAAATGCTGTTGGAATCTACCATGAACTCCTTCACTTGATTCGTAACTTTTTACAGTTGTTCCACCATATTCTATGGCTTTTTCTAGAACCTGTTTTGTAAAATCTATGATATTTTGGCAATCTTCGGCCATTAAATCGGTTGCTAAAGTTTTAGGATTTATTTTAGAGAGAAATAATATTTCATCAGCATAAATATTTCCAATACCGACAATTATAGTTTGGTCTAAAAGTTCTGTTTTAATCGGTTTTTTGTGAAATTTACTTTTTAAGTATTCTGGGGTTAATTTTTTATCCCATGGTTCTAGGCCTAATTCTGATAGTGGTTTTTCATTAAATGCTTCATCTTTTGGTAGTAAATACATCTTACCAAACTTTCTTGTATCATGGTATCTTAAATCAGTACCACCGGAAAAATGAAAGATGACATGTTGATGCTTTTCTATAGGATCATCACTTTGTCTAATGAAATATTTACCTTCCATTCTTAGATGACTTAATAAATAATAATCATCTAATTCGAACATTAACCACTTACCTCTTCTTAGAATGTCGTTTATTTTTTGATTCCTGATTTTTCTTTCAAACTCTTTAACACTTGGATAGGCAATTATATTTTCCCAATAAACTGATGCGGAAACTATAATTTTGTCTTTAACCTCTTTTATCAAAGTGTTTTTGACAGTTTCAACTTCAGGTAATTCAGGCATAGTACCACCTACTTCTCTTTGTATTTAGCCTCAATAATTATTTTACCCTTTTTAGTTTTTTCTTTTTTAGTAACGCCTTTGATATATGGTCTTATAGCTGTATATATCATATATATTAGCCAGCACACTAAGGCAAATAATAAGATGTAAACAAAGATGTGTGCTAAAAAAATTAAAATAATTATTCCTAAAATAAATAGTAAAACTTTTTTTACATTAATGTTCAAAAAAATCACCTAATCAATTATAACATGCTTTCTAAGTCATTTCAATTGAATTTAGGTGTTTTTTACGTGTTTTTTCATATTGACGAAGTCATGGAAATTTGGTAGAATGTAGTTAGTAAATCGATGACAAAGATTAGTAGTATAATTATTATTTTATAGAGAGTTAGTGGTTTGGTGGAAACTAACAAATAACTTTATATGAATCTACTTTGGAGAGAAGTTTAAAACACTTCCGGGATGACCGTTATCATAATTAAGACAGCCGTATAGGATGGTACCGTATTGCATATACTCCTAACACCAGGCTGTCTTTTGCTTTAAGGAGGGATGGATTATGGATAAATGGTTAAAATATTTTACTAAAGAAGAAGTGGCTGGATTTAAAAATGCAAGGAACCTTTATGGTAAAGCTTATTTGATTTGTGAAAAGGTTTTCGATGGTAAAACACACTCGTCCGGAGTTCCATATATGGATCATTTAGTAGCTGTAGCAAATCAATTTACTGATGATAAAGCAAAGGTTATTGCCCTACTTCACGACATTATCAAAGAAACGGGTCTTACAGCAATTGATCTAAACAATATTGGTTTCCCTAGTGATATTGTGAAAACAGTATTACTTATGACTAGAGAAAATGGTGAGTCATATGATGAATTTATTAATCGAATGATTAATAGTAAGAATAATATGGCTGTACAAGTTAAGAAAGCCGATTTGGAGCAAAATATGGATTTAAGTAACTACGATAGTGTTACCGATGAATATTTAAATAGAATCGATGTTAAATATAAACCACAATATGAAAAGATTGTAGGTTATTTAGGCGACTTAGAAAAGGAGAATTAAAATGATAGACATAAAACTAATTAGAGAAAACAGAGAGTTAGTTAAAGAAAATATTAAAAAGAAATTTCAAGATAAAAAATTGCCTTTAGTTGATGAGGTATATGAATTAGATATTAAGTGCCGCGAAGCCAAAGGTAAAGGTGATGAACTAAGAAAAGAGAAAAATGAGAAAAGCGCTTTAATTGGCGCTTTAATGCGCGACGGCAAAAAGGACGAAGCTGAAAAAGTTAAAGCGGAAGTTAGTAAATATGGTGATGAGATTGCAAGATTAGAAAAAGAAGAAGAAGAACTGAGAAAAAAAATTCATGAAGATATGATGGTAATTCCAAATATTATGGATCCATCTGTACCTATTGGTGAAGACGATTCTAAAAATGTAGAATTAGAAAAATTTGGAGAACCAGTTATTCCTGACTTTGAAATACCTCACCATGCAGATATATGTGAAAGATTAAACGGTTTAGATAAAGAAAGTGCAGGAAGAACAAGTGGTAATGGATTTTATTATTTAATGGGCGATGTAGCTAGACTACATTCTGCAATGCTTAGTTATGCTAGAGATTTTATGATCGATAAAGGTTTTACTTACTGCATTCCTCCATTTATGATCAGAAGTGACGTGGTAAATGGTGTTATGAGTTTTGAAGAAATGGATGCGATGATGTATAAAATTGAAGGTGAAGATTTATATTTAATTGGTACATCTGAACATTCTATGATTGGTAAATTCCAAGGACAAATTATTAAAGAAGATGAACTTCCTATTACTTTGACTTCTTATTCTCCTTGTTTTAGAAAAGAAGTTGGAGCTCATGGAATTGAAGAACGCGGTTTATATAGAGTTCATCAATTTGAAAAACAAGAGATGGTTGTTTTATGTAAACCTGAAGATGGTATGAAGTTCTATGATAAAATGTGGAAATACACTGTAGAATTTTTTAGAAATTTAAATATTCCTGTTAGAACTTTGGAGTGCTGCAGTGGTGATTTAGCTGATTTGAAGGTTAAGTCATGTGATGTTGAAGCATTTAGTCCTAGACAAAATAAGTATTTTGAAGTTGGTTCTTGCTCAATATTAGGTGATGCACAAGCTAGAAGACTTGGCATTAGAATGAAAACTAAAAATGGTAATGAGTATGTAACTACTTTAAATAATACAGTGCTTGCTACTCCACGTGGTTTAATTGCTTTCTTAGAAAACAATGTAAATGCAGATGGCAGTGTTAATATTCCAGAGGTATTAAGACCTTATATGGGGGGTATAGAAAAATTAGTTCCTAAAAAATAAATCAAAAGTTAATGGCTTTTGATTTTTAATTTATTTTGTTATATAATAATTTACAAATTAAAGGAGAAATATATGGAAAAAGAAATTATTTTAAATGATGTACAAAGAGAATTTTATAATAAAGTTATTAATACTCCAATAGAAGAACTTGATTTATCTCCAAAGGTTTTTATTGCACTTTTACAAACTAATTTTTTTACTATTTATGATTTTATGGATAAACCTAACGATTATTTACTTAATATCAGAGGTTTTAATTTTGAAGAAATAAAAGAAGTTGAGGATAGGCTTAAAGCAAAATACTATTTCTTTAAACTCGGCATGACTAGTGAAGAATTAAAGAGTGTAATATTTAATATGCCTTTAGATGAAGTTATGAGCGAACTTGATCAGGATAAACATGGGAAAGGTAAACAATATACATTAGGAAATCTAAAATAGATTTTCTTTTTTTTCACAATAAAAAGGAATTCCCCACTTTCATGATGTATGTTAATCTATGAAAGGAGGAATTCTAATGTTTTATTTAATTGAACAAGTTAGATTTTTAATTTATGTTATTTGGGAATATTTTGACTATAAATCAAGATAGATGACTATCCCCATTTGTATAATCTATTGTTATACCATCTTGAACATTATAGATGTAGACGTTGAAGCAAACTTTACCACATTTATCTTCAACAGAGCTAGCTTCTATCTCTACTCCACTAGCGAGTAAATTATTGCCTTCATAAATTGGAGTTACACGGTATAGGACATGATTATTTGTTCCTTTTACATAGGTGGCAACTTCATTTTCAAAGTCTAACATCGCTCCGGTGTTCATTTGTCTAGTGCAAGTTATTAGGTTTTTTTCATTGGCATTTTCACCAGTTAATTGATAACCGATTAGATGGCAGCGGTTATACAAATACTTACCACTTACAATATCATATTTGATAGTATGCCAACCAGTTGGTTTAATCATACCGATTGAACCTCTTTCTTCGTTTGGCATGGTTTCTTTTCCGACTTTTGCAAAGGCTCTTCCAGCCCTATTTAGACTATCCAAATTACTATAAGTCTCGAAGGTCCCTTTAGCATAATCCTCATCGGTGAAGTTTGGTTTATTTTCATTTATAGTAATATAAGCTTTCCCACTATACTCTGGGATATCATCTAACCCATAGGTTGGTTCCGGTTCAATTAAAGGCTCGGTCATAAAACTTTTTATTTCATTTTGATATGCGACACATAGGAAAACAAGTATGGTTATAATAGTTATAAAGATATTTCTATTTTTATTTTTTAGTTTACTTCTTTTGGCCATTATTTCGCCTCGGCCCAATTTTTACCGTAGTGAATATCGATAGAAAGTGGAACAGTGAGTTCACAGACATTGTCCATGACATCAGTTACTATTTGTTTGACTTTTTCTAATTCATCTTCGGCAGTATCAAATATTAATTCATCGTGAACTTGAATAATCATTTTACTTTTTAGATTATTTTCTTTGAAGGCTTTATAAACTTTGACCATTGCTAATTTTATGATATCAGCAGCAGTACCTTGAATTGGAGTATTTAAAGCAATCCGTTCTCCACTTTGTCTAATAGTATAAACCGTATTTTTTAATTCTGGAATATTACGTTTACGACCAAACATTGTAGTAACATAGCCTTTTTCTTTGGCGTGAGCAATAGATGAGTCCATATATTCTTTAATACCTGGATATGTTTCAAGGTAAGTATCAATAAATTTCTTGGCTTCTACTGCTCTTATACCAATGTTTTCTCCTAAGCCAAAACTACTAATACCATAGATTATTCCAAAGTTGACAGCTTTGGCAACTCTTCGCATTTCACTTGTAACTAATTCCATTGGTACATGAAAGATATCACTGGCGGTTTTGGCATGAATATCTAGTTTATTATTAAAAGCTTCTTTTAGAGCTGGAACATCGGCCATATGAGCTAGAACTCGAAGTTCAATTTGTGAGTAATCGGCCCCAAAAATATAATCATAAGTTGGTACAAAGGCTTTTCTGATAGATCTTCCAAAATCATCTCTAACTGGAATGTTTTGTAAATTAGGTTCAATTGATGAAAGTCTTCCGGTTCTAGTTAAGTTTTGAGTATATATCGTATGAATTTTTTCATCATCACTAATAGTATTGATTAAACCTTCAACATAAGTACCATAAATTTTAGATAGTTTGCGATATTCAATAATTTGATTTATTATTGGATGTTTATCTTTTAATTTATTTAAAACATCAATAGCTGTGGAATAACCACTAGCTGTTTTCTTTTTGTGTGGAAGATTTAGTTTTTCAAATAATACTTCACTTAATTGACTTGGTGATGAGATATTAAATTCGCATCCGGCATTATTATAAATATCTTTGGTTAAGAGTTCTAGTTTGATTTTGATATCTTCTCCCATATCTCTTAAAACATCTTTATCGACTTTAACACCCGTAAATTCCATATCAGCCAAGACGGTAGCTAGAGGAAGTTCTATTTCATTAAACAAATATTCAACATTTTCTTCTTTAATTTTGTTTTGGAAAAATTCTCTAGTATCGTAAATAAATTTAGCTCTATCGACACATGCTTTAGCAATTTCTTCTTCACTAGGCATTTTTAAGTGAATGAATTTTCCATATATTTTTTCATAGAATTCTAGTTTATAATCTATTTGATTAGCTAGATAAGCCATATCTTCTTTCATGTTGTAATCAAGTAAGGCACCAGCGATCATTGTATCAAATGTAACGTTGTTTATTTCGACACCTTGCCATTTTAATGCAACAATCATTTTCTTTAAGTCATATGTGTATTTAATGTTTTCTTTTAAGAATTTTGGATTTTGTTTTAATATTTCTGGTGGAATAAAATAAGCGATGTTTTCGTTATAGACACCCATACCTAATATTGGTGATTTATGATAGTTTTGACCAAATATTTCTAGATAAACAGCAACCTCGCCATCTACTTTAAGTTCATCTATATTTTTTATGATTTGAACTTCTACTTCTTTTTTAGGTTTTTCTTTTTTATTTGCTTTTTTTAAGAAAGAGTAGAATTCTAAATCTTCATATATTTTATTTAACTCTTCTCTATTTTCACCTTTATATTTAGTGTCTTCAATAGTAATTTCCATTGGAACATCTTTGACAATGGTGGCCAAATGATATGATTTATAAGCGTTATCTTTATCATTTCTTATTTTTTCACCTAATTTTCCTTTGATGTTATCGGCGCTTTCATATATTCCATCTAATGTTTTATATTCGTGAAGAAGTTTTAAAGCGGTTTTCTCACCAACGCCTTTAACACCTGGAATATTATCTGAAGAATCACCCATTAAAGCTTTTAGATCAATGACATTTATCGGCTTAATGCCGTAAGCTTCCTCAAAGGTTTTTTCATTATATCTGATATAATCTTTTTGTTTTAAAAGTTTGATATCAACATCGTTTGAGATTAACTGTAATAAATCTTTATCGCTACTAACAATAGTTCCAATAAATTCTGGATCATCATCACAGAATTTAGCGAATGTTCCAATAATATCATCAGCTTCATAGTTATCTATTTCATAATATTTAATCCCCATTGCAGTGAGCAATTGTTTAGCAACTGGGAATTGTTTTTTGAGTTCATCGGGAGTTTCTACTCTACCACCTTTATAATCTTCGTATTCTTTATGTCTAAAGGTTTTTCCTTTATCAAAGGCAACTATGACATATTCAGGATTTTCTTCATTAATTATTTTGTGAATCATATTTACAAAACCAAATAAGGCATTGGTTGGAAAACCTTTACTATTATTCATAAAATTGCCATTATAAGCAGTAGCATAATAGCTTCTAAACATAAGGTTGTTTCCATCTATCATTATTATTTTTTTCATACTTTATCACCTAATAATATTTTAGCATTAAAAAACACTTTGTAACAAGTGTTTTAATATATATTAACGTTTTTTAATATACTTTCCTAGTTTTAGATATTTTAAGTTTTTTGGATTTACATCAATATATTCAGGATTTAAAATTAAATTACTATTGTGCCTAGTTCCTGTAATAAATTTCTTAGTATCACCAATATTTATCAGAACGCCTTTTTCAATTAATGGGTCAATTCTATCAGTAGTAATATCTAAGATTCTTCTTTTAGAATTATAATTATTATACATGGTCGCTAAATCTTTGATAGTTAAATTGCCATTTAAAGAGATAAAATATTCAATCATTTGTGATTCTTCTTTAGATATTTTATAAGGAGCATTTTGTCTAATATTACCAATTACATATTCTTTTTCTAATTCCTTTAAAACTTGGATCATCATATATTTTAAAAACAAAGTAATATCACCGCGCTCTCTAGCAGCAATTATCTTATTTTCATAAGATTGTTTATCGAATGCAATAGCTCTATTTAAAATAATATATGGATAAGTCTTTTGATTTAGTAAATACCACATTGATAAAGTACGGCTAGTACGGCCATTCATATCAAAATAAGGATGAATAAAGACAAAATAGAAATGCATCACTTGTGATTTAATAAAATTATCAATTTCTAAAGTTGGATTTTCACTATTAATATAATCAAATAGTTCATTCATATAATAATCTATTTTATTAGCTTGGGCACCTAAATATGGAGCGATATCAAGCCTGCCACCTTTTAGAATATAAACAGGTTTAGTTCGATAATATTTTCCCATATATGTTCGGTCGTGTTCATTCAATAAATCCTTACTGATAATGGCATATAATTTTCTGACACTTTCTTTATCAATTTGTCTATGAGATAAAATATAACGATATCCTTTATACAAATTAATAATTTGTGGTTTTACTCTTTCAGATGATTTTTTATTTTTCATAACATCGCCAATTACTGATATGTCATCAGTAATACCTTCAATATTATTATTAGCTTGAATTTCCTCTGGCATCATCATATTTTTAGCAAACTTAAAATCACGCATATAAGATTTATCATCTAAAAAAGATAACAAATCTTCTTCGAATGTTTGTAAATAATCACGGTGATAAAAAATTGTATTGCCATAACCTGTTTCTAATGAGGTTTTTACAGTTCTTTCCATAAGTTCACCTTCTTTTTGGTAAT
This sequence comes from Candidatus Coprosoma sp., assembly GCA_963928595.1. Taxonomy (GTDB): domain Bacteria; phylum Bacillota_I; class Bacilli_A; order RF39; family UBA660; genus Coprosoma. The sequence continues at coordinate 27,649 of CAWVFK010000025.1, forward strand.
CTGTATTATAGTATTGAAAGATATTTTTGTCAAAAAGATATTAATATTGTGTATTTACACTTTTCGCAAATTTTAGGAATCTTTGGAGAATCTTACTATTAATTAAAAAAAGATGACTTTCTTTAATGAAAATCATCTTTTTTTAAAATAAAGTTAATTGACTAGATTCATCCATGCCATCTAGAATACCCATTGAACGCATTTTTTCGATTAAAGTAGCTGATATTTTGGCTCTTTTTTGTAAGTCTTCAATACTGATATATGGTCTTTTTTCTCTTTCTTCAACGATGTTTTTAGCAACTACTTCCCCTAGTCCATCGATGGCTCTAAATGGTGGAATTAAGTTTCCATCATCATCGATTACAAAATCGTGATAATGACTTTTATATAAATCAACTGGTTTAAATTTAATATTACGCGCTAAAGCTTCTAGAGCTACTTTTAAACATTCAAGAACTGATGATTCTTTATTAGTGGCATCAAATCCTTTTTCGTTAATTTCAACGATTCTCGCTCTAACGGCATCATAACCTTTGATCATAGCCTCAATATCAAAATCATCATATTCTGCCGAGAACTGAGCAGCATAATAGACAGATGGTTGATGGACTTTATAGTACGCGAGTCTAAAAGCGTTGATTACATAAGCTACAGCATGAGCTTTGGGGAACATGTATTTGATTTTACGACATGATTCTATATACCAATCGGCTATACCAGCAGCTTTTAATTCCTTAACATATTCAGCCCATTGTTCCGGTTCTTTACTAGCTTTACCTTTACGAACAAATTCCATGATTTTAAAGGCTTTTAATCTATCCATTCCTTCTTTGATTAAATAAGTCATAATATCGTCACGACAACCGATAACTTCGCTGAATGGAACGACACCTTGTTCAATCAAATCTCTAGCATTACCATTCCATACATCGGTGCCATGTGATAATCCTGATATTTTAACTAGTTCTGAGAATGTTTTTGGTTTTGTCTCTTTAACCATTTGAAGGGTGAAAGGAGTTCCAAATTCAGGAATACCTAGAGTTCCAGTATCGTTCATGATTTGCTCTTTAGTTACACCTAAAGGTTTTGGTGATAGGAATATACCCATTGTTTCTTTATCGTCTAATGGAACTTTGGTAACATCATCACCAGTTATATTTTGGATTAATCTTAATTTGGTAGGTCCTGAGTGCCCTAAAATATCTAGTTTTAAGACATCTTGATCGATAGCATGATAATCAAAGTGGGTTGTTCGCCAAGCCGAATTAACATCATCGGCAGGATACTGAAATGGAGTAAAATCAAAGACATCCATATATCCTGGAATAACGACAATTCCTCCTGGGTGCTGACCAGTAGTTCTTTTAACACCAGTACAACCCCCAGCTAATCTTTCGACTTCGGCAGTACGCATAGATATTCCTTTATCTTCACAGTAACCTTTAACATATCCAAAAGCAGTTTTTGTTGCGACCGTACCAATTGTTCCTGCCCTATAAACATTATCGACACCAAATAATACTTTGGTATATTCATGAGCAGCAGCTTGGTTTAAATCTGAAAAGTTTAAATCGATATCTGGTACTTTATCGGCATGGAAACCTAAGAAGGTGGCGAATGGCATATCTTCACCATCTTTTTTCATTTTAGTTCCACATTTTGGACAATTCATATCTGGTAAGTCAAAACCGCAGTCATAATCTTGAGATAATGGTCTACCATCTATTTCAAATATACTGTGTTTGCATTTTGGACAAACATAATGAGCTGGTAAGCCATTCGTTTCAGTTATACCCATAAATGTGGCAACTAATGATGAACCAACCGAACCACGAGAACCGACTAAATAACCGTCATCATTTGATTTTTTAACAAGTTTTTGGGCAATTAAGTAGATAACGTCAAAATGTGCTCCAATTATACCGGTCAATTTATCTTCAGCTTGTTTATTTAATTCTTCTTCATTTAAATCTGGATTTGTTTCTTTGATATCTTCTTTGACAAAGTTTTTAACACCATCATAATAACTACGCATTACTTTATTTAGTTCAGAATATATATATTTATTATATTCTTCGTCTTTTAAGCCTTGTTTTTCAGCGTGTTTTTTAATAATGTTCATAGGTTCTTCACCATATAATTCTTGAGCTAATCTCTCTTCAATATTATAAGGTAATGGTTTGCCATAAACACTTTCGGCTTTATCATAAACCATATCAGTAGTTGTTTCCGTACAATTTGGAATTTTAGGAGCGAATGGAATGCCACCAGTATCAATAATAACTTCGATGATGTCAATCATATCAGCTATTTTATTCGGATTATCAATAACAATTTCCTCGGCTAGTTCTTTAGGCAAGAATGAGAAATCTTCTAACATTTCTTCGGTTGTACGTAGGTGCTGAGACGGGATTTGTTTGATATCTTTTTTAGCTAATGGATGTCTTCCACCACCAGGGACTTTTTGATTAACAATAATTTCCCTATAAATTCTATCTTCTGGTTCTATTTGATGAACATCACCAGTAGCAACAATTATTTTTCCGGCTTCTTTAGTAACTCTGATGATTTTTTTGATGTGTTCTAGAAGTTCGGCTTTGTTAGCAAAATCACCCATTTGTAATAAGTGATCATAGACAGCAGGAGGTTGGACTTCGACGTAATCATAGAAATTAATTAAGTTTACTAATTCTTCATCATTTTTACTTCTAGCTAGTCTAAATATTTCACTTTCGTAGCAGCCACTACCAATTAATAAGCCTTCCCTGTGTTTTTCAATTTCACTTCTTAAGATTCTTGGGGTTTTATATAAGTATTTAGTGTTAGCTAAAGAAATTATTTTGAATAAGTTTTTTAAACCTTTTTTGTTTTTAGCTAAAATGTTGACATGATAACTGGTACCATATTTATGAATTTCATCTTTTGACACTAGTTTATCTAAATCTTTGATTGTTTCGAAATTTCTAGATACTAGTTTTTTTAACATTTTATGGAAGACTAAAGCGGTTCCTTCAGCATCGTAATCTCCCCTGTGGTGAGCCGATTCATCCCAAGGAACATCATATCTTTTAACTAAGGCAGATAAGCTATGTCTAGCATAACCGGTATCTAAAGCTCTAGATAATTCTAGAGTATCGATTACGGTGTTTGTAAATTCACTTAGATTATATTTACTATGAGCCATAACGATGAATGATACATCGAATTTAGCATTGTGGGCAACCATAGGAAGGTCCCCTACCCACTCCATAAATCTTTTAACAGCGTTTTCTTCGGTGTCTTTATCCTGCAACATTTCATCGGTTATATTAGTAAGTTCAGTAATTTTGGCAGGTAATTTTCGTCCTGGATTAATTAATTCATCAAATCTATCAACTATTTCTCCATTGTCTATTTTAACAGCACCTATTTCGATAATTGAGTCAGCACCACCGGCATTAAATCCTGTTGTTTCTAGGTCAAAGACAACATAAGTTGTTTCTAATAATTTTTGATCGGTTGGTCTTAATACGATATTTACGGTGTCATCAATTAAGGTTAATTCTGTACCATATAAAGCTTTGAATTTATCTTTGTCCTCTTTACCTTTGTTGTACTTAGTAACTAAATTAAAGACATGTGGGAAAGCTTGACAGCCATTATGGTCAGTAATAGCAATGGCTTTATGTCCCCAGTTCATGGCTGTCCCTACTAGTTTTACTTCGTCCGCAACACCATCCATTTGACTCATTTTAGTATGAGTATGGAGTTCAACTCTTTTTCTTGGGGCTTCGTCTTTTCTCTTTTTATCCTCTTTCATAGATACATTGATATCTCTAGCGTTTAAAACTATTTCACCTGAGTATTTGTCGTTTTTGGTGTAACCTCTGATGATATAATATTTTCCTTCTTTTAGAGATTTTTTATATTTATCAAATTCGTCATCTTCTCTACAGAATATTTTACAGTACATACTATCGGTATCATCAGTTATTTTTAGAGTGATGATTTTAAAATTGCTTTTAGATGATTCAAAAATATCAATACCAAAGATTTTTGCATCGACAGTGACATTATCCATTTCAAAAGTAACTAGGTTTATAGGTGTTGGTTCCTCAGTAATTTCTCTTCCCATGATAAATGGACTTTCCTTTTTTTCGGTTACTTTAGGAATTACTTTAGTTTTCTCTTTTTCGATTTCTTCTCTTAATTCTTGAGCTTTAGTTTCATCAATTCTAGTGATAACTTTGATATTAAAACCGGTGTTTTGTAAATCTTTTTCTAAAGGTGATTTGATACTGTTAAATTTCATTTCTTCGGCTTTATTAGTAAGATCAATTAATAAGTTGTCATCATCTAGTTTTAAAGGAAGACTAACAAACATTTTTAAAAGCGGAGCTTCTTTACTGTAATTTTCTAAAAAATGACGATAATAATCAGTTAATGTTTCAAGATCAAAACTAGTTGTGGTGATTTGTGATTTAACAGATTTGACATTAAAAAAACGAGTTTTCAATTTTTGTGAAAAATCTAAATAGGTTTGCAGTGGTAGTGGGTTTGTTAAAGACAAGCAAAAAACATATTTGTCTTTAGCTTTGTTACAAACAATTTTATTTAATTTACCACCTTCAAAATGGTTTTTTTCGGCTGAATCTATCTTAATTTGATCTAATAATAACTGTAATTTATCATTCATTTTTAATCACCTTTTTTATTATAACACATAGAATTATCTTTTTATCATTAAAAGCGTATAAAAGTTTGCTTTACATTTGCTTTAAATGTATTTTTTACGTTTTTAATATTTTTGTTTTTAAATGCTGTTGGTAATATTTTTGCGAGATGTAGTAATAAAAATGAAAGATAATTATTTGAAGATTTTTAGAAAATGTAAAATAAAGGTAAAGAAAAAAGGCCTATTTTAAGACCTTCGTTTTCGGTTTTGATAATTCTTTGTAGTTTAGATTGAAGTAAACTATTCTATGAGGTATCGATACTTCTTTAATTAGGACATATACCCTTTCACCTAATCTTAATTTATTATTGTGACCGATTGCTTTAGCGTGGGCAAGATCAGATGGCGTGACATGACCAATGACATTATTGTCTAGTCTAATTTCGGTATCATATGGTGTCATATTAATAATTCGGCCGGCATAAATTTTGCCACTATCTGATTCATATTCTCTTTGCATGTATTCAGCCATTTTTAAATCTAATGTTTCTTTTTCGGCCTGATCAGCTTCTCTTTCCATAAATGAATCGTGTTCACATATTTCTGGAAGTGTTTGATAATAATTCAAAAGAGTTGGAATGTCATATTGTTGATATGGATTAGTTAAGCGATGAACCATTAAGTCAGGGTGTCTTCTAATTGGTGAAGTAAAATGAGTATAATAGGTTAATCCTAAACCATAATGTCCTTCGCATTCTGGAGCATATTTAGCTTTACTCATACTTGTTAAAATCAAATGAGAGATAATTGGATAATTTTCATGACCTTTGAAATAATCTAAGAAGAAACTGAGGTCGTTAGAATTATAATGACCATTTTTTATTTTATTAATCAAGATATCAATTGTTTCTTTAGAGCATATTTTTTCTTTTTTTAGTGTTTTTAAAGCTTCTATAAGGTGATCATCATTTGGATTACCATGAACACGATATACCTGAGGAGTGTCTAACCACTTATGATATTCAGCGACACTAGTGTTGGCGGCAATCATAAAGTTTTCTATTAATCTTTCAGCAGTATTTTGATGACGAGCTTCAAATTTTAATGCTTCACCAGTTGGTGAGGTAATAACTTTTACTTCATCAGAGGCAAAGTCTAACTTTCCTTCCTTTTTACGATTTCGTGTTAGAATTTCTGACAATTCTTCCATGATTTTTAAGGTTGGAACAAACTCTTCATAACCGCTTGGAATAATATTCTTTTCTAATATTTGATTAACATCGTCATAATTCATTTTCTTTCTCGAATGAATAACACTATCATATATTTGGTAATCTAAGATTTCACCTGATTGAGAAATAAGCATATCGACGGTTTTAGTTAAGCGATCGACTCCTTCATTTAGTGAACAAATACCATTAGATATTTGATGAGGGAACATTGGAATTACAGAATCAGCTAAATAAGCCGAAGTTCCTCTTTTTCTAGCTTCGATATCAAGAGGGCTATCCTCTTCAATATAATGACTGACATCGGCAATATGGACACTTAAAATATAATGTCCATCTAAGGTTTTCATAATACTTATAGCATCATCCATATCCTTGGTGTCTTTACCATCAATGGTGAAGATTTGTCTATCTCTTAAATCAACCCTACCTTCTAAGTCTTCTTTCATAACTCTATCTGGAATAGTTTTTAACTGCTCGATAACTGCTTCTGGAAATTCTTTGAAGAAACCGTGTTCTGCAGCTATTGTAGCTATTTCAATATCTGGATCATCTTTATGTCCAACAACTTTTTCAATGTGCCCTTCAAAAACCGATTTGTTTTCAATAACAGCAATGCGCTCTTTATCAACAGTAACAAGTACTCTATTACCAGTGACTAACTGTCTTAATTCTTCTTTTGGACATATAACTGTGACATTGCCATGAATAGTATATGGAATGAATTCGCCGTCACCAACATATTCAAAGATTGTTTTGCCATTAGCTCTTTTAACTATCTTTTCGACTTCAGCATCGGCATAATTGGTTTTTCCATGATGAATATTTCTTAAAACAACTATATCGCCTTCTAAGGCTCCGTTTAAGTGTTCCTCGTTTATTAAATATTTAGTTTTACGACCTTTATATTCAACAAAAACAAAGCCACTACCCATACGGTTAATATGAATCTCACCTTGAACTTTACCTAATTGTTTTGCATCAAATTTTTTATAATAACCATCATCATCGAGATAAATTTCGCCTTTTTCTTCTAGCTCATTTAAGGCATTAATAAAAGAAGCTTGCATGGTTTCTCCTTTGACGTGCATAGCCTTTCGGAGTTCATCCACAGTAAGCTTCTTTAAATCTACATTATTCATAATTTCTGTTTTGATATCTTCAATGTTTTGTATTTCTTTTGTCATTATTTCCCCACCCTACATTTTCATTATAACGAGTTTTTAAACATTTAACAATAGTTTATATTGAATTTCTAAAAATTGTTAAAAATGAAGATGTAACGGTCTTTTCCAGTTAAATCTTTTTCGGTAATGATTTTAGCGTGCGGTAAGTAGTTTTGAGCGAGTTTAGTAATGGCTGCACTTTGAGTCATACCAATTTCAAAGGCGATAAGACTTTTCTCTTTTAAGAATGGTTTGACATTTTCTAAAATATTTCGGTAAAAATATAAACCATCTTCTTCAGCATATAATGCGAGATGAGGCTCATTATCTTTGACTAAGTCATCAATAACTTCATCTTTGGCAATATATGGTGGATTACTAATAATGATATCGAATTTTCCTTGAACATTTTTTAAAATATCGCTTTGTTTAAAGTCTATTTGAACGTTATTGCGTTTTGAATTAATTTTAGCTATTTCTAAAGCTTCTTCGGAAATGTCGGTGGCCAAAACATGACAAGAAAGATGTTTTGCTAAAGTAATGGCAATAGCACCACTACCAGTACCTATATCTAATATGTCCAATGGTTCGGTTAGTTCTTTGGCATAATTTATGGTTTTTTCGACTAATGTTTCAGTTTCAAATCTTGGAATTAAAACATTTTCGTTTACTAAAAGATTAACATCATAGAAATCGACATTACCAACAATATATTGAACAGGCTTGCCTTTTTTTAACTCTTTTAAGCCGGCTTCTAATTTATCTTTAGGAAGATATCTTTTTAAATATTCTATATCGGTCATTTAAGCTTCTTTTAATTTTCTGTTTTGGTCTTCGGTAATTAGAGCTTCAATAATATCGTCCAAGTTGCCTTCCATAACTCTATCTAAGTTCTTAGTGGTATAGCCAATACGGTGATCAGTAACTCTATTTTGTGGATAGTTATATGTTCTGATTTTTTCTGATCTATCACCAGTACCAATTTTACTTCTTCTTTCTGAACCTAATTTTTCTTCTTGTTCTCTTAGTTTTGCTTCATAAAGACGGGTTCTTAGCATCTGCATAGCTTTTTCTTTATTTTGAATTTGGCTTCTTTCATTTTGACAAGTAACAACAGTATTAGTTGGCAAATGAGTAATTCTAACGGCACTATCTGTGGTGTTGACGCATTGTCCACCAGCTCCAGTACTTCTATAAACATCGATTCTTAAGTCACCAGGATTGATTTCAACATCGACTTCTTCGGCTTCTGGCATAACTAGGACAGTCGCCGTTGAAGTATGGACTCTACCTTGGGTCTCGGTTACTGGAACTCTTTGAACTCTATGAGCACCTGATTCATATTTCAATTTTGAATAAACATTATCACCTTTAACCATGAATTCAACTAATGGATAGCCGCCAGCATCAGAATGTTCTTCAGATAATACTTCGATTTTCCAGCCTTGTTTTTCAGCATATTTGGTATACATTCTATATAAGTCACCCGCAAAGATATTAGCTTCATCGCCACCAGCAGCTCCTCTGATTTCAACGATAACGTTTTTACCATCGTTTGGATCTTTTGGAAGTAAAAGAACTTCAATCTCACTTTCTAGCGTTTCTTTTTCTTTATTTAATCTGTTTATTTCCTCTTTGGCGAATTCTCCTAATTCGGAATCTTTAGTCATCTCTTTAGCTTCTTCTAAATCAGATTCTATTTTTTTATATTTTTGATATGCATCGTAGGCATCTTTTAGAGAAGCTTGTTCTTTAGATAATTCTAAAGTCTTTTTAATATCACTTAGAACTTCCGGTTTACTGAGTTCACTAGAGAGCTCATTATATTTTTCTTCAATCGCGATTAATCTTTCTATCATTTCTCATCACCTTTTTCGCAATAAAATTATACTATATTTTATGGCTTTAAGCAAATGTGTATATCTGTTTCAATTATTTAACAACTTGGAATTTTCTTGTTGAAAACAATATAACTATTTGTTATACTTATGTGTAAGGAATATTTAATAGTTGGGCGCGGCCTCTACTCTTTTACAAGAATGGAGGTGGTGTTTATGACTAAAAGAGATAACTATTTCTTTTTCATAATTCTACTTCTATTTATTTTAGTATTCACTTTACTATATAAATAGAAACCGACGCCTAACTCATCAACAGTGAATTAGGCGTCCAAACACTTTTTGGTCACGTTCAACATTTGCGTATTGAATGTTCCTTTTTTATATTATGAAGTTTCCTTCGTCTATATACATTTTATCATAAATTTAACTTTACGGCAAATACAAATATTTAATGTATGTTTGCTTTTTTTTAATTGAATGTTTTAAAAAATGAACTTAATCAAGTTCATCTTCGTCTAAAATAGTTAAATCATCATCGTCAACGTCATCGACATCATCTAAATCAGGATCGTCGATTTCTGAATCGTCATCCATATCATGAATATCATCTGGTGCCATATCGTCTAGTTCATCATCTAATTCATCTTCAGTTTCGGTTAAATCTTCTTCATCTTCAGTATCTTCTTCATTTAAAGTTACTTTAACTGAGTGACGATCTCTTAAATCCCATGTGGCATCGTCTAGTAAAATAAACGTTTTATCAGTGGTTAAGGTTGTATAAAAGTCTCCTATTTTATTCGCATAATCTTCATCTGATAGGCCTAATAAATCACAAATTTTCTTAAAAATAGTTGGTGTGTTTAAGCTCTTTTTTTCTTCTTTTAAAATCATAGCAGCTAAATCTGTATATGAATATTGTTCCAATTCCTCTTTAGACATTTTTGATAGTTTCATAATATACCTCCTAAATCATTTTAGAATTAATCTTAGAACATTGTATCATATTCTATCTATGTGTCAAGGGAAAATTTCAAATTATATGTAAAGGTGTCAACTACTATCCCATTCGACTTTATTTTATAAGTAATTTTTAATTCATTATTTTTTTGAATTAATTCACTTGTAATAGTTTCTAATTCTATTATTCCATAATTAGTTATGTATGTTCCATCTAATTTTATACCTTTTTTTAGATTTAATTTTAATTTATATTCGGCATTTCTTTCAATGGTTATTATATTATCGAATATTACTTTGGTCTGGACATTTCCATCATTATAGATAATTTGATTATCTTTTTTTATGCCTTTACCTTTGAAAATATGATTTTCTTCGCTATTTTTTAATGTTGCTTCTATTTTAACTTTACTCATGTTTATTTACCTCGCACAAAGATTATAACATATATATGCTTTTTTTACTTATATTTTTGAAATTTTTTCCAATAATAATTTTAGAAAGCGGCGTGATTTTATGGAAAGAAAAAAGATAAAAAAAAGCAAGAAGTCAAAAAAATGGTTATTTATTATTATTGGAGTTATTCTCTTTTTTATTATTCTTTACTTCGGTATATATTTATATGCACGTATGCAGCCAAAATTACCAATAACTGGGGCGAACGGATATCATTTATACGATATTAATGGTGATGTATATACTGCAAGTTCGGATAAAACGGTTAGTTTAGATGAGATTTCTGATGATTTAATTAATGCGACAATTTCGGTTGAAGATAAAAATTTTTACAAACATCAAGGATTTGACTTTTTAAGAATTATTAAAGCTATGATGGTCAATTTAACTTCTGGGGAAACTTTACAAGGCGCTTCAACAATTACTCAGCAATATTCTAAAAATTTATTTTTAGATTTTGACAAAACTTGGGACAGAAAGATTAAGGAGGCATGGATTACAATTAGATTAGAAGCTCATTACAGCAAAGATGAGATTTTGGAAGGTTATTTAAATACGATTAATTATGGCGGGATATTTGGGATTGAAAATGCTTCTAAATATTATTTTAACAAGAGTGCGAAAGATTTGAATTTAGCTGAGGCAAGCATGCTGGCGGGGATACCAAAAAATCCTAGTAAATATTCGCCTTTAGTTGATGAAGAAAGTGCGAAATCAAGGCAAAAGATTATTTTAAATTCAATGGTAAAAAATGGATATATAACACAAAACCAAGCAGATGCGGCTTATAAAACTAAACTTAATTATGAAAAGAGTGAAGATAGTGATAATTTGAAAATGATGATGTATTATCAAGATGCGGTGATGGAAGAGTTAAATTCAATTAAGACCATTCCCTCTTCCTTTTTAGAAACAGGTGGACTTAAAATTTATACTAATTTAGATATTGAGGCTCAAAAGGCTTTAGAAGACAGTGCGAATAAAAACATTACTAATCCCGATATTCAATTGGCGGGTGTGGTGATGGATCCACAAACCGGTAAAGTTTTAGCCCTTTCAGGCGGAAGAGATTATAACAAGAGTCAATATAACCGAGCAACCATGGCTAAAAGACAAGTTGGTTCAACAATTAAACCATTCTTATATTATTCGGCTTTAGAAAATGGTTTTACACCATCGACAACGTTTACTAGTGAAAAGACAACATTTAGTTTTTCAAATAATAAAACTTATACGCCGAAAAATTACAATGATGAATATGCGAATGGGCCGATAAGTTTAGCGGCAGCAATCAGTTATTCTGATAATATTTATGCGGTTAAAACACATCTATTTTTAGGTGATGATGCTTTGCCTGATATCTTAAAGAGAGTTGGTATTAATGAAGAGTTGAATACCTTGCCTTCTTTAGCGTTAGGAGCAGAAGAGATAAATATGATGGATATGATGGCAGCTTATAGTGCTTTAGCTAATGAAGGATATAAAATTGAGCCATATTTTATTAGTAAGGTTACCGACATGGAAGGAAATGTTTTATACGAATATAAACCTAATCCAGAAAATGTTTTAAATAAAAATACGGTATATATTTTAAATGAACTTTTAACGACTACTTATGCGAAAGAATTTAAAGATTATAATACACCAACATGTCTTAGTATTGAGCCCAAAATGACACACAAATATGCCTTAAAATCAGGAACAACAAATACCGATAATTTGATTTTTGGTTATAATAAAGAGCTATTAGTTGGAATGTGGACAGGATATGACGATAACAAAGATGTTTCTAGTCAAGATAGTTCGAATTTAAAAAATGCTTGGGTTGATATTATGGAAACATATTTAGAAGGTAAAACTGATGAGGAAACATGGTATGAAACACCAAGTAATGTTGTTGGGGTGGCGATTGATCCGATTAGTGGTAAAGCGGCTACTGATAGTTCGAAAGCTAAAATTTTGTATTATATAAAAGGAACTGAACCAACTGAAAATAAAAGTTCCTTGGATGAAGCTATTCCAACGGTAAAAGTAGAAGAATAAAAAAACATTCCTATTTTTGGGAATGTTTTTCACTTTGTAATTTTTTTAAACTATTATTATAAAATATCAAAATATATTTGGTTATTTCATTTTGATTAGCAAATGTTACTCCATTATCTTTTAAATTTTCAAACATAGCCTCATTGCCTTTATTAGCTTTAATGTTGTTTTCAGTAACAAATGTTTCAAATAGAGGATCAATTAACAATTGATTTGTTTTATTAATATTGCCACTTTGATAACTAGCAATAACAAAAGCGTGTGGTTCTAATAACTGTTCGAAGAAATAAACATTTAAAACTTGGGCAGTAATGTCTTTTTCATCCAAGTAATCTTTAATCATTGCAGCTATCTCTTCATCCAAACTATAGTGATTTGGTATAGATGGTAATTCATTTTTAATCTTTTGAACTAATTTAATAATAGTCTTTGGTGACGATTTTTTCTGCGCTCCATAGATATAATCATTTTCTAATTCAATTATAGAATCACATATTTTATAATAATAAAAGTTAATAATTGATGAATAATCTTGTTCCTCACCAATCGCTTTTTGCATAGCTTTTCGATATGTATCATTCTCACTACTTGAAATATATATCGGTGGCAAGCCAACATCTATAAATAATTTGTTTATAAAGGCTCTAATGGTACGACCATTACCATCAAAAAATGGATGAATTTTAATTAAATGACATTTTAACATAATACATTTATCAATATATTCAAATAGATGACCCGGATTATGTTTAATTTCTTCGCCTAAAGCAATAATATTTTGGACATCACCATCTAATTCTTTGATTTCTTGCCAAATGCTTCGCCAATCTGATAAATTGATACCAGTGTTTGGTAAATATACATTATCGTTTCGAAAATGCCCACTATTTTCAGGGAATGGAGCTTTAGAAAATAGTTTTTTGTGTAAATCAAGTAAGGTATAAATATCAAAGTGTTCATTTATTTCATCTGATAATAAATATTCATACATTTCTTTTAAGCCGTCTTTTTCATATTTTAGATGAGCATCTTCTAGTATTGACTCACAAGCTATGTAATGTCTTAAAAAATCTTCAGCAGTTTGATTTAAATGACGTCTATTTTCATCTAATTGATAGTAAAACATCAATAATCTTTTAGGAACTACTAATCCATTTTTACCATCCTGATATAATTGTCTAGTCCTTCTTCTTTCAATATAATCAAAAAATAATCCTTTTAAAATTTCTACTAATTCATCTTGATTGGTTATAATTCCACCCATTTTCATCACCTTGCGAGGTGTATTTTAACAGAATAATATATTTTCGTCAAGAAAAAAAGCTACATGTGTAGCTATACCCCCATTGTCATTGTTTCAGGTAATGTTGAACCGCCGTCTATGACTATACCTTGGGCAGTAATATAACTAGATTCATCTGAGGCAAGGAAAGCCGCTAGATTTCCTAATTCTTCGATGGTTCCTAATCTTTTCATTGGAATCCCTTTAGCAATCCCTTCGACAACACTATCTGGATTTTCGGCATTTGATTCTTTAGCCATACCACTAACCATAGGAGTCATGATATATCCAGGCATGATAGCATTGACTCTAACATTTTTATCAACTAATTCTGCAGCTAAACCTTTAGTAAAGCCAATTAAAGCAGCTTTAGTAGTCGCATAGGCTACTTCTCCACTATCGGCAACCATTGGACCGGTTACACTTGATAAGTTAACAATCGAACCTTTTTCCATATATGGAAGGGTGGCCTTAGTAACATTCCAAGTTCCTTTAATATTAATATCAAAATGAAAATTTCTTAATTCATCTTCCATATCCATAAATGGTTTTAAACGGCATACCCCAGCATTATTTACTAATACGTCGATGTTACCCCATTTACTGTGGATATCTTGAATAGCTAATTTAACTCTTTCTACATCTCTAATATCCACTTTATAACCTAAAACATCATAGTCTTGTGACTTTAATTCGTTTATAGTATCAGTTAATTTTTCATCATAATCTAAAATGGCAACCTTAGCTCCTTCTTTTAAGAAGACCTTAGTAATACCTAACCCATTCCCCATGGCTCCGCCAGTAATTATGGCAACTTTATTTTGTAATTTCAAATTATTCATCCCTTTCTAATTCAATGATTTCTAGTTCATCGCCTGTTTTGATACCAAAGGCATTACCTTCATCGGTATCAATGTGCATTTCTAATAATGATGGTTCGATAATTTTTAAATGAACATTGTTTAAAATTCCACCTTTTTCACCATTGACTTTTACTTTAACTTTTTTAACACCTTCTAGGCCATATTTTTTTACTTCTTCTGGACTGATATGAATGTGACGGTTAGCTAATATGCAGCCCTTGTCTAAATTTAATTCACCTTTAGGTCCAACAATAGTGATTGGACTTGAACCTTCTAAATCACCAGAAGTTCTAATCGGTGGATTTACTTTTAGAGTGAAAGAGTCTGTTTTAGAAATTTCTACTTGAGTATAATTTCTAATCGGTCCAAGAACCCTTACATGAGATATTTGTCGATCACCATTTTTAATGGTTACAAACTTATCAGAAGCAAATTGTCCTGGTTGACGTAAGTCTCTGACTTTATTCATTGGTTCATCACCAAATAAAGTATAATAATCGTCTTTGTTTAAATGTACGTGGCGATTAGAAACGCCTAATATTACTTTCATATATTCCTCCTTTTGTAGTTTTTATCCTACTTCTCTTTAAGTATAACATATTTTTGGTGTAGGCGAATATATTATTATGGAAAGGATGATTAAATGAACAATAATTTTGTAAACCAAAACGGTTTTCCTGGAACGCCTATTTATAGTGGTAGTGGGAATGTTCCAAATCAACAAACACAAATGAATTTTAATGTTCCAGCGGAACAATCTTATATTGAAAATATTTTAAGATTAAATCGTGGTAAAAAGGTTGAGATATATGCTTCTTATCCTGATTCAGATGAATGGCGAAACAAGATATTTTCGGGTATAATTGAACAATCTGGACGTGATCATATTATTTTAAGTGATCCTAGTACTGGCAATTGGTATTTAATTTTGATTATTTATGTCAATTATATAAAATTTGATGAACGCATTATTTCTGATCCAGAATTCTATCCAAACAATTGAAATAGAAAATAATATTTGTTATAATGTTTTTAAGGTGATGATATGGGCGTATTTATTGTAGTGACATCGGTTTTGTTGGCTATTAGTTTACTTATTATTTGGGTAGCAAATAGCTATAATCAATTTCAAGTTTTAGTTATTAGAATTAACGAGGCAGAAGCCAATATCGATGCAGTATTAAGAAAAAGATTTGATTTACTTAATAAGTCAATTGATATTATCAAAGAAAATACAAAAACAGAAGACGATGTTTTAGGTCAAATTGTAAAAATTCGTTCAAGAAAGTTAAGTAATTTTGATTTAGACCGAAAATTATATGATGGAATAAAAGAGTTCGAAAAATATAAGGAAAAATATCCAAAGTTAAAAAACGTTGAATCCTTTATGAAGATCGATATTGGTTTAAATGAATCAGAAGCCGAAATTGTAGCTTTTAGAAAATATTATAACGATATTATTACTGATTATAACAAATTAGTTAAGTCTTTTCCAACTAATATAATTGCTTTATTTTTTAAATTTAAAAGTAAATTATATTTTGATGGTAAAGATATGAATGATGAAATTGTTGATGATTTTAAACTATAAAAGTTCCTATTTGGAACTTTTCTTTTTTTTCTTTCTTTTATAATGTTTGACAATGATAAATAATACAATAAATATGGCTATGGCTGCACATGCATAGATAATATATGTTTCATCTTGTTTGGTTGTTTTCTTTTCTTTCTCGTTTTTTTCTTCAGTTTTGATGACGTACTCACCATTTTTGGTATATAAATAATTTTCTCTAGCATATCTTGCGACATAGTCTTTATCTTGTAACTTAGTTATTTCAGTTTTTAAATCACTGGCATCACTTTTTAGAGTACTAAGTTTTTCTGTAAGTTCTTTCTCTTCTGATTTTAATTTATATAAATCCATGCCAGTGGTAACTAAGGTAAAAGCACAATAAACGATGATAAAAATAGCAATTGGTCCAAAGACTATTAGACGTCTTTTAGCTTTTTTAGAGACTTTTTTCTTAGCCATTTTTATCACCTACTTTCTAGTAAAAGTATAGCATTTTTCACATTCTTTTACAATGAAGCTTTCATTGTTAGACAAATTATTGACAAAAAAAGTACTATTCAGTACTAAGAATTATGTTTCCTCTTTCTTTTGACTTTTTGATGAATGAGGTTTTCTATATAGAAACCTAAAACGATCATGATTAATTCATATGGGTGAAATGTTGCATTATTAATATTTAAAAGAATAATAAAGTATAGAAGAACACTTGAAAATACAACGAGAGCGGTACCAATAAATTTAATTACCTTTTTACTACTATAAATTATCTTATGATTTATAGTTAAAAATAAAGAAAAAAATACACCAAAGGCAAAGGAAAATATTAATGAATTTATTTGAATATCTAATGGCATTATTTAAATAATTTATTAAATAGGCCGCCCTCTTTTTCTTTGCCTCCGTCTTCAGTATAAGCTATACTATCAACTTTACCTTTAATAGATACATTACCTTGATATGTATCTAGTTTAATTATTTCTAATTCTTCACCTTTCAAGGTTAAATTACCCATGCTGGTTTCCATAAAGAATTCATTTTCATCAAAGCTTTCAATCTTTTTAACACCAGTTATAATAATGTTTTTTCTTTCATTAATCGTAATACTATGATTTAGTGAAGTTATAACACTATCTATTTTATCCATATTTGTCCACCCTTTCTAAAAGAGTATATGTTTATAAAATGAAAAAAAGACGAATTATTCGCCTTTTTCTTCTTTAACTTTTTTATATTCCTCAAGGATAGTGTCTTCAAACATTTTACGGCACTCTGGAGTAATTGGATGTGCGACGTCATGATAAGTACCATCACTATTCTTACGACTTGGCATTGCGACAAACAAGCCGTTATCACCCTCGATAATTCTAATTCCGTGAATTGCGAAGCAGTCATCTACTACTACTGATACGATACCACGCATACGGTTTTCACTGTCGACTGTACGAACGTTGACTGATGTGATTTTCAAGCTAACCTCTCCCTTCTAGCATGATTCCATTTTCAGTATACAATATTTTAAGGCAAAAATCAAGTATGATATATGTTTATTCATATATTTTAATAGTTTTTGTGATGACATCGGCATAAGAAAAAGATTTGATACTTTTATTCTCGATAAGTTCAATTAAAAATACACAATTATACATTTTGATTATTTTAGCTTCATATGTTTCAAATTTGTTTCGTCCAAGATTGTATTTAATTTTGACTATTTTTCCAAGATGGGGTTTTAAGGCATTTTTAATACTTTCGGTATTATAGAGATCTTTAGCGGGGATAACCAACATACATGGTTCCTTTCGTAATAATGCCCCCCATTCCTTCTTTGCCATATTTAGTTTTATCTAAAATATCTTTGATATCAATATCTTTATTAATGTCTGATAAGCTCATTTTGGCTGCGACAATGGCGGGATCTAGTGCGTGAATATTGATGCGTTTTGGACTTGATGCGAAGTTAGCTCCGGCTCTGATTAATTCTTCATAGTATGATGAACAACCACCAGATATGATTATTAATTTTTCATGACTATTTTCGTATTCTCTTGCCTGTTTAATGGATTCGGCAAAATATTTACTATTTTTATAAGCCTCTATATTATTGGTGTCACCTTTTCTTTTGTAGTAAGCATCATGGCCGGTTATAACTACGATATTGGGTTTATATTTGTTTAGCCATTCTTTCATATGAAGAGGCATGTTTTTTTCTTCTTCAATTATCCCCATAGCCCAAATATTAGTTTCTTTATAATAATCTAGACAGCGTCTTAGAAAATCTTTATCACTGTCAATGTGGAGAATCTTACCGGGAAGATAAAAAAAATCATTTCTATTTAATTCTTCAACGTTATGAATTCTTTCTAAAAATGTTTTTTCTCCTTCAATATCACCACCTTCATGTCTTTTTAAATCATCAAGTGTACTATCGACTAGCAGTCTAACGTTAATACCTTTTAATTCACACATGTTGCCTTCTATTTTTAGAATTTTAAATACAATGTCATTATTATGTGAATTGCGGGTTACTAAATCACCTATTTTAAAATCCATATTATCACCCAAGTAAGTATATGCGAGCAATTTTGTTTTATAACAAAAAAAGACTTAAAGCGTCTTGGTTTTTGGTGAGTTAAATATCACTTCTTCACTATAATATTCATCGGTTCTAGAAGATTCTTGCCAGGCGTAAGCATCGATTATTTTATCAAACTCTTCTAATCTATTAGTAGGAATAGTAATAAGGGGTTTATCAGTACCTAAATAGGCAAATGAATCTTCTAAAATTTGTTTACTATAACCTCTTTTTTGATAATCTTCATTTACAAGTAAGGTACAGATTTTCTTTTCATCAGTGTTTTTTAAAGTAGATAAGCTTACGATTTCTAAGCCATCTAAATAAAAAATTATATCACCTTCACCTTTAAAGATTCTCGGTAAGTTGACGGTGTAAAACCACTTTAAATATTCTGGATACTGGTCATGATTGTATGCTGTTTGCATATATATGGCCGCAACTGCTTTAGAAAAATTTTTATCTGTCATTTTACTTAAAATATATCTTTCCATTATTACTCCTCCATTTAGTTTTTTATTGTATCATAAAAAGTTCCACTTGGGAACTATTTATTTAATATAGCATCTATTGGTTTAATTCTATTTACTCTACTAATTGAAATAAATGTTATTACCAAAGCTATTATAATTGTAAAGATAAACATGCCTAATGGGACTAGTGGACTTTTTATTATTCCGTTTAAGGTATAATACATGTTTCCAAACATACTTTTATTTAATAAATTGCAGGCATATATCCAACCTATAACTGATAATATCCATGATATGAAACCGATTATTAATGATTCATAGGTAAATATTTTTAAGGTATCTTTATTTCTAGCTCCTAGGGCTCTTAATATTCCTATTTCTTTTTTGGCATATGATATTGATGTTCCTATGAAGTTTGAAAATAGTAAAATAGCAAATAATACAAAGATTAAACTTACTACTAATATGTATTTATATAGTGCTTTGTATGTGCCAATGACCATAGATATATCTGATTCATGAGGTATACTATAGGTATAATATGTTCCATTTTTAAAATCTCTTATTTGATTAAATTTATATGTGTTAAAAATTTCTTTTAGATTTTTAATGTTATCATCATAAATATATACTTCTTCTAATGTTTTTGTCTTTGGTGTATATTCTTCTACATATTCGTTACTGACATATGAATTATCTTCTATAGTTACTCCTATAGTATTTATAACAATATTATCGGTTTTACCGGTTTCTTGATTATATTTTTTTAGCTTTATTTTTAATGCTTTA
The DNA here is from genome assembly GCA_963928595.1 of Candidatus Coprosoma sp. GTDB lineage: Bacteria > Bacillota_I > Bacilli_A > RF39 > UBA660 > Coprosoma. Next base: position 47,547 of record CAWVFK010000025.1, read on the forward strand.
AAACTATTACTGTTTAAATAATTTTGGGTATATGTTTCTACAATTTCGTTATATGATAGTGTGCTATTTTCTTTTGAATATTCTTCTAAACCTTGATTATAATTTGGATCTAGTTTTTTTAAATCGTTTATGGATAATATTACTTCATTTTTGTTTAATTTGTTTACCTCTTTTAATCCTTCTTTGGTAATTATAGTTTTATTTTCGGTTAAACTATTTAAATTATATGTGGATATTTCTTCGGGATTAATATTTTCATTATCTACTATATTAGTAATGGACATTTTAGTTAATATTTCTCTTTTATCGTTATTTAATTTTGCTACATTTGTAAAGCCTTTTACATAAACGGTATCTGATAAGCCTACATAATTATATTGTATGTAATTTCTTAGGTCATAATTATTAATCGGATTTCCATTTTTATATTCTTCAAACTGACTATTATCGTCATCTACTACTCCTGATATAGTAACTTTATTATCACCTAATTTTAATTCATGTTTTGAATTTACAAGCTCTTCAATACTTTTTGGTTTATATAAATTATTTTCACTATCAATAACACCATATTTAATTATGTATTCGGCAAAATATTTATGAATGACTAATTCTTGATTTGTCTCTGGAAGTTTACCTATTAATTTACCAACTACTTTATCATCTGTTATTTCAACGAATCTGATAATAGCTGGTTCATTCATATAATAATCTGGTTTTTCTATTTCTGACGTACCTAATTCAAATGTTAAAATTGAGTTATTATCATATAACATATAGGCTTTGTTTAAAGTACTTTGGGTATCTTTTTCTATTTGTTTTATATCTTCTTCTTTTAATTCATATGTTCTTTGATCATATAATCCATAATATTCTGTTTTATTTACGGTATAGACATATTGGTTATTTTCCTTCATAGTATTGGTCATTAAATCTACTTTATCAAATATTAAACAGTTTACGGTAAAGCCCATAAATATTAAAGCCATAGCGGTTAGTATACAAGTCATTAAAAGTTTTAATGGTTTTATGGTAAGGGATTTTAAGGCTAATTTAATACTGTAGGAAAATGGTAGTTTTGCTTTTTTTAAATTTAACTTTTCTTCTTTTTCTTCTATTTCTGGGTTTGTATCTTTTATAATATTTCCGTCTTTTAGTTCGATTATTCTATCGGCATATTTATTTGCGGATTCTATATCATGTGAGACAACTATTACTAGTTTTTCTTTAGATATTTCTTTTAATAAATCAAATATTTGTTTTCCGTTTGTTTGATCTAAATTACCTGTGGGTTCATCAGCTAGAATTATTTTTGGATTTTTGATTAAAGCTCTAGCAATGGCGACTCTTTGTTTTTGGCCTCCTGATAATTCGTTGGGCTTTCTTTGCTCTAAATCTTTTAATCCTAAACGATTTAATAAATTTTTTACTTCATCTTTTTGGGGTTTTTGATTTTGAAGTCTTAAAGCTAGTTCTATATTTTCATAGACACTATACTCTTCTAAAATATTAAATTCTTGAAAAATAAAACCTATATACGCATTTCTATATGAATCATACTGTTTATTTTTAAATTTACTTATGTTTTGATTATTTATTAATAATTCGCCACTGGTTACATTATCTAAGCCACCTAATATATTTAACATGGTAGATTTTCCACTGCCTGACTTTCCTACTATAAAGACTAAACCAGCATTTCCTATTTTCAAATTTATATTATTTAAGGCTTTTGTCTCTACTCCTTTTTTTGTTTTATAAGTTTTACTGACATTTTTAAACTCTATCATTTTAACCCCTACTTTCTAGTTTAATTTTATCACATTTTATTTACAAAATATATTAAAACTCTGAAATTAATCAGAGTTTGTTTTAATAATTACAGTTTTCCTTTATAAAAGTACACTTTAATAATTTGATTTATACATATAAGATCAACATTTCTTATATTATCTAAAATGCCTAGTATTAATTTTTTGTTTTGAAAAACTCTGAAATTAATCAGAGTTTACAAATTAAATTTTTAAATACTTTCTAACTGCTCGCCATGAGCCAAACATACCAACTAAGATACCAATTCCTAAAAGAATTAAAGATGTGGTATAGACAAATGGAACTGGCTCAATCAATTTAATAAATTGTGAGAATAAATGTCCATCAAAATGTCTATACAAGGCATTATATCCATAAATAGTAGCTAAAATTGGAATTACAGATCCTAAAGCCCCTAGAAGTAAACCTTCGATGATAAATGGAATTCTAATATTTAAGTTTGAAGCACCAATTAAACGCATAATACCAATTTCTCTTTGGCGAGAATTAATAGTAATTTTAATGGTATTAGAGATTAAGAAGGCTGTAACTAAGATTAGGGCAATAACGGCTCCAATACAGATTTTATGCACAAAGTCAAAGGTAGAGATTAATTGTTCAACCATACCTTCACCATATTTAACTAAAGTTATGCCATCAATATCTTCTATTTCTTTAGCTACATTATCAATTTTTTCAATGTCTTTGACTTTAACTTGGAAAGTATTTTGAATTGGGTTTTCTTCATCGGTCCAGTTTTTCATAATACTATCAAAGACTTCTGATGAATCTCGCATTTCAGTGGTGATGTCTTGTTTTGAGCGGAATTCATAAGAATCAACATTATTAATTACGCTAATTTTATCTTTAATTTCATCGATTTGTTCATCGTTATATTCATTATCGATGAAGGCGACAATCGTAACGTCTCTTTCAACTAGTTTGGTAAAGTTATCAACATTATTAGATAAAACCATAGAAACAGCAACAACAATTAGGGTTATAGTTATACAAGAGATAGAGGCAAATGATAATGAAAAGTTTCTAAAGACACCTTTAAAGGCATCACGAAAGTTTCTTCCAATAATTCTAAATGTTTTCATTGCTATAAGTTCCTTTCTCATAATCTTTTAGGACTCTGCCTGAATCTAATAAAATAACTCTTTTGTTCATTCTTTTTACAATGTTTATATCATGAGTAACCATGATAATGGTTGTACCTAATTTATTGATTTCTTCTAATACTTCCATAATTTCCATACCAGTAGAAGGGTCTAAGTTACCCGTTGGTTCGTCACATATTAATAATTTTGGGCCATTGACAATAGCCCTAGCAATGGCCACACGTTGCTGTTCTCCACCAGATAGTTGTGATGGATAATTTTTAATTTTATTTTTAAGTCCAACTAGTTCTAAAACTTTGAGAACTTTAGCATGAATTTCATCTTTTGGTAGGCCAAATATTTCGAGAGCAAAAGCAACATTTTCATAAACTGTTGATTTAGGTAACAATTTATAGTCTTGGAAAACGACACCTATTTTTCTTCTAATTTTATAAACTTTGCCATTTCTTAGTTTTCCAACATCTATTCCACCGACAATTATTTGTCCTGATGTTGGTTTTTCTTCACGATAAAGCATTTTTATTAAAGTGCTTTTACCACAACCAGTAGAACCGATTATAAAGACAAAATCACCCTTTTTAATGGTTAAATTTAAATCTTGAATAGCGGTAACACCAGTTTTATAGGTTTTTTTCACATTTGTCATTCTTATTAAATCCACTACAATCACTTCTTTCTATTAATTAAGCTTTATGTCCTTGTATTTCATAAGTATCTATAACAATAACGAAGGCTTCTGGGTCCAGTTTTTTTATAGCTTCAGTAGCCACAAAGTATTCTCTAGTTGGGATGGCACATAATAAAACTTTTTTTCTTTTATTTGTATAACCACCTTGGGCATCTATTTCAGTAACACCATGATTTAATGTTTCCATGATAAAGTTCTTAACGGCATTTTCTTCAGTTGTAATTATTTCTAATGTTTTGTATTCAGAAATGCCTAATATTACTCTATCACTAATTATTCCTGAAGAATATAAGGTTATTATTGAATATATAAATGATTGCCAACCAAAGAAGATTCCACCAGCGGCCATAATTAAACCTTCAGAATATATATTAGCTTTACTATATGGCATTTTTCCATATTGAGATAATATTTGTTTTAAGACATCAGTACCACCAGTTGTAAAGTTATTTTTAAAAACTAATCCAGTACCAATACCACTTATAAGGGCACCACATAAAGCAATAACTATAGTTTCCGTATTACCTAGATTAATGTATTTTGGGAAAAATTCAGTAAGTTTAATTAAAACTGGGTATAAAATAGATCCTAAAACTGTCGATTTGGTTTTTTCTTTTCCTAAAAAAACATAGCTAGCAATTAATAAAAGAACATTCCCAATTAAAATTACTAGTGATGGATCGATGTTAAAAAATTTTTCGGTAATGATTGAAAGACCACTTAAACCAAAAATTAAATTACAAGGTTTTAGAAAAACATTAAAGGCAAAGGCTGATAAAAAAACACCGATGAAAAACATAACATAACGTTTTACTTTTTTACTGCTTGTAATCTCTTTTAAAAGATTATTATTATCTATTTGCTTTTTTTTAGCAAATATCATCCGGCATTCCTCCTTAAATTAGCATTGATAAATTTATCTAAATCACCATCCATTACTTTATTTACATTAGTTTCTTCACAATTTGTTCGATGATCTTTAACTAATGAATATGGATGCATAACATAACTTCTAATTTGAGAGCCAAAATTAATATCTCTTTGTTCACCCTTTAACTGCTGTAATTCTTTTTTCTTGTTTTCTTCTTCTATTTCATATAGCTTACTTTTTAAAATCTGCATGGCTTTGGCTTTATTTTGAACTTGGCTTCTTTCGTTTTGACAAGTTACAACAATACCGGTAGGCAAATGGGTTATTCTAACGGCACTATCAGTGGTGTTTACGCTTTGACCGCCGGCTCCACTACTGTGAAAAACATCGATCTTTAAATCTTTTTCGTTGATATCTACTTTAACTGTATCATCGATGACTGGAGTAACACTAACCGAAGCAAATGAGGTATGTCTTCGAGCTCCTGAATCAAATGGAGAAATTCGAACTAAACGATGAATTCCTTTTTCATTTTTTAAATATCCATAAGCATATAATCCTTTAACAATAATAGTGATGCTCTTTATACCGGTTTCTAGACCTGGTTGTTCATCGACAACTTCTAGTTTGTAATTTTTCTTTTCAGCATATCTTGTATACATTCTATAAAGCATATTAGCCCAATCGCAAGCTTCAGTGCCACCGGCACCAGAATGTATTTCTAAGACAGCATCATTTTTATCATACTCACCACTTAGAAGGACCATAGTTTCAACTTCATCGATTTTAGGTTTAAGAGTTTTACTTTCTTCTTCAATCCAGGCTATACTTTCTTCATCATTAAGTTCTAATGCTTTAGCCATTTCTAAATAATCTGCCACTTCATCTAATAGGTTTTTAACATCGTTTAGAACTTTTTTTTCACTATTTAATAAAGCAATAACTTCTTCGCTGTGTCTTGTGTCATCCCAGAAATTTGGAGCTGACATTTCATTTTCTAGTTCTTTTATCTTTGATTGTTTACTTTCGGGGTCAAAGTGACCTCCATAGATCTTGCAGTTTATCTAAATATTTTTCATATAAATTTATAGCTTCTTTTAGTTCCATAGATGTACCTCCCTATCATTAATTCATTATATCAGATTATTAGCTTTTTTACTAGATGATTTGGATGGAAAAAAAATACAATTATTTGCATGTTTTTTTTAAGATAAAATATTTACAATCGTATGCGCCATTACTTTTAATATATTCTTCGGCTTTTTTAATATCGTTTATAGGTTTAAATTTTGGATTGCTTTTTTCACAAAAACCTTTTAAACGAAGTTTACCATATGACCAATCACCTAAAATATAGTCATAATCATTAAAGTATTCAGTGTATCTTTCTTTTACGGCATCATAATCAAAGCCATTTTTATAATCTTTAATTAGTTCGTAATTATTATTTTCTATTTCATATGTTTTCATTTATATCACCTATGTTTATTATAACATAATTTAGCTATTTGGCAGAGTTAAAGATGGAGTCGCGGTGTTTAGATTGCCATAGTAGCTTGGAACGGTTCCGGTTACTAATTTCATAGCTATGGGTACTTGATTTTCAATTTTTATTTGTTCATCATAATATGGAAGCATAACTTGTTCGGTAATTTCAATATTAACATAGACTTTAATTAAAGCATTATTGATTCCATAATTGGTAACTTCAGTTGATATATTTGTAATAACATCACCGGTTAGTGATATTTTTATAGGAATTTGCATCCCAAAATTAGAAAAGATTGGGTTATCAAAAATAAACCCACTATTTAGATAAAAGATCACACCATTTTTCAAGGCTTCTTCATCATAGTTTTCTAGTAAATCTGCTTGATATTCAACTTTTTGAATATCACCATTTTCTATATATTTTAAGTTTTTTTGAATGCTTTTCGTTACATTAGTTAGATATTGATTTATTAAAGCTGTATTAAAGTCAATGGAGGTTATTTCACCTTCAGAGTTGTTTGAAACTATAAAAAGATTATCAATTTCAACTTTTTTAGTTATATATTTATCGATAGCATCATTAATAATGATACTAGAAAACTTTTTGGCTTCTAAGGAACCATATCTAAAAATTGTCGGCATGATTCTCCCTTTTATATATCCAAAGATGAAATATATTCCGACTAAAATAGCCACTATAAAAATGGTGATTAAATTAATTGGCTTTATTTTAGACAATTTAAATTTTCTTTTTAAGTGAATTCTATTCATATTTAAATATATTCAAAATAAATAATTAATAATTACAAAAGCTAGAGATTAACTCTAGCTTTTTCGATATTTAAATTTATAAGTTACTTCTAATTTGTAATTTTTGTTAGTGGCGAATTCTGGAATAGTCATTTTTACTTTCTTTTCAAAATCAGAATGATTTAGTGGCTGTTTTAATACTTTTAAAGATAAAATTTCGTATTCAACTCTAAATCTAGTCATAAGCTTTCTTTCTTCAACTCGGTATTCTTGGTTGCTTTCATTAACATGACTTTCAGCAGACCAGGATGTTGGATTTCCTAGATTTTCGGTATCTCTATCTTTATAGGGCATTTGACTAGGTTGATTAGAAGAATATGAACTGTATTTACGTTTTGTGCCATTGTACCAACGCCACTTTTTATCCCGATAACGATATAAGGTGGTGGTATCTTCATCAGTTCTATCATATTTTGTAGTATCGACATCGTCTCTAGCACTATATTTTCCACTATTATAGTAAATTTTATCTCCTTTATCATTTTGATAATAAAATTTATAGCCTACAGTGTTTTCAATAGTACGATAATCTTTTTCTTCTGGATAATTCAAAGACCATTCAGTCCATTCAGTATATATTTCACTATTATCATCTCTATTGGCATATCCGGAAGGTTGTTCTGATGAGAATTCTGAATAATCACCTTGAATATCATACCATTTCCAACTACGATCGCGATAACGATAATAATATGTAGTTTGATTTTCAATGTTAATAATATTTCCTTCTGATGGAACTTCTGGAAGTTTCTCCTCATCTAGTGGCAATCTAATACCGTATTCTGAGGTTTCATCTTGTAACTCTGAGTCATCGAAATAATCAGTCCATTCAGTAGTACTCACTTCTCTATCATAATAATTATAATAAGGAACAACATCAATAATAGCTTTGCCAGTTGGATAAGCTGTTTGTTCAGCACTCCATCCACTATATTTAGTATTTACGGAACATTTTCCACAATTTCTAGCATCTATAGTATAAACATAATCATTTTTATATTTAGTTATTTTAACAGTACCTGAACAAAGAATGTTATCAGTATTAGCACTTCTTAAATATTCATTATTATATAAATCATCTAGTCTAACACTAGTACTTTCCCCTTCGAGGGTTGGTATACTACCTTGATCTTGGGCATATTTTAAACTAGCGCTTTTTAAAGTATCATAGATTTTTAAACAATTATTATTTTGAATTACAGCAACAATAATAAAAATTATGATTATAATTGGTAAAATCGTTCCAAATACAAAGAAAAAACGTAGTAATGGTTTTTTATTTTCAAAACTTTGATCGATTGTATTGCCCTCTTCATCAACGTATGTTTTTCTTCTCATGAAATCACCCCTTTATATTATCATTTTAGCACATCTATTTTTTTTTTCAAAGATATTAATAAGAAAAAAAGTCTAATTATAGACTTTTCAGTTTATCTTATATTATTTATTTTTGTCGTTTGGCAATGAATTAAATATATCAGTAGTGACTTGATTAGTAGGATTTGCTGGTTTTTGAGTTTCAGAATTAACAGTTACTGTAGGTCCAGTGTTAATATCAAGATTTTCCACAGTATTTTGATTTTTCTGTAATGGTTTTGGAGTGCTAGGTTGTGGATTTGGTATTACTGGTTTTATTGGTGTTGTCTCTTGAACTGGAGCAACTGGAGTTGCTGGTTTTGGTGTCGGAACGACTGATGTTTCTTCTGGAGTTGAAATAAATGGAGTAGTAGTTGAATTCTCATTATTTAAATTTAAAATTGTGTTTGTTGGATTTATTGTTTCAGTTGTTGGAATTGTAGATGTTACTACAGTTTCATTATTTAAAGTTGGTTCATTTTTTTGTACGCTTAATGAATCTTTATTAGATTTTGTTTTTTTGTGATGTTTAACAATTAAAACAATAATGATCACAATAATTAGAATGGCAATTCCAGCTATTAAATAAATGTTAGTCATATTGTAAAGTTCAAAAGAAAATTCAATATCACTAGAAAAATTGCTGACTGATGTTGGTTGCCATACTAAAGTTTTTCCTTCGTTTTCTGTATTAGTAGCATTACTGCTTATAGCTTTATACGGTAAATTAATTGTGAAATTTATATCCATACTATTTAAAAGCATTGATAAATCTGCATCATCTGCAGCTAATAATGAGTCATCAGAATATGTTGAGCTTAAATCATCTTCAATTTCACTTGTCATATCTTCTGATTCTTCTTCACCAATTTTAACTGTATAAGTATTTTTGAAAAGGCCTTTTTTTACGGTAAAGATATCAGATAGTTTTTCGCCATTGAAAATGTCATTTAAATTAAACATGGTGTCTTTTTCAGTACTAACATCATCAATATTATTTATTTTTGTAGAAATGGTATATCCTGTCATGGTATCATCATAATATTCTTCGACATTAAATCCATTATCTTTAAGTTTTTGGATTTCACTATTATCCATATTAGTTTCATTAGAACTTCTCATCATTTCGTTTGCAAATGCAACTATAAGCTCTAAATTCATACTCTTGTCACTATTGATATCCATATTCATGTTAAATTTCATACATCCAGACATCATAAAAGCAACTAACATAAGACATAAAACTTTAAAACTTTTTTTCATTCTCTCCCCTACTTTCTTTTTTAGCATATCAGAGGAATTTTACTTTGTCAATAAATGTCGAAAAAAGAAAATAGATTAATCTATTTTCTCAAATATACTAGCAGGAGCTCCACAAATTGGACACACGAAATCATCTGGCAAAGTATCACCTTCATAAATATATCCACAGATTGGGCAGCGATAGCCTTTTTTAGGTTTTTCATATGTTGGAGCTTTTGGTGGTGTTACGCCATTTTTTACTTTATGGTAATAATCGTATGTCATGACTTCTTCATCTGATAAGTTTTGTGTATTCATAACTTTAGCAATAAATATGGTATGTGTATCTAAATCTACTTCTTTTTTCACTTCACATTCAATTAAAGATGCCATATGATCTTTTAAATATTTAATACCATTACTATCAACTTCAGTATTAAAGTTTTCATATTTATCAGTATCTTTACTACTTGTAAAACCAAAGGTTTGAATGACTTTCATATCGGTATTTTGAGTAAGTACTGTAGCGTTAAATTTTTGGTGTTTTTTTAACATCTGATTAGTGTAATTTTCTTTATTAATGGCAACTATTACTCTATCATTAGTGACTTGGGTTAAAGTATTTACAACACAACCACTATTTTTTGTATTAATAATATAGACACCATAGGTTAATTTTCTTAATCCTTCTTTATTCATATTTCTCCTTATATATATATATGTTTCTTTCGTGGAATTTCAATTTTATGAGTACGTTCATGCATATACTTGTCAATTAAAATCACTTTATTTTCTCTTAAGCTTTGTGGGACATCAATGATTCTTTGATTCCTAGAACCTCTAAAATCGAGGTTTAAGCTAAATTCTTTGATATCAAATTTGCCATCAACTAAAACATCAACATATTTTAAAAGTTCCATCATATCTTTACTTTTAAGAGTTTCTTCATAAGTAAAACCAGTATAGCACCAGACATTTAAGCCAATCTCTTTGGCATGTTTAGCTATTTCGGCACAAGCTTTAGCTTGAAACATCGGATCACCACCTGATAAAGTAATGCCTTGTTGACCTAAAAGAGTATCTAACTCTTGATTTACTTCATCAGTACTGACAGAAAAGCCGCCTTTAAAATCATGGGTAGTTGGATTGTGACATCCTTCACAATTATGGCTACACCCCTGAGTCCAAACGACGGTTCTAATTCCTGGGCCATCGACTATACTATCTGGTTGTAAGTCGCTGGCTAAACGTATTTTCATTATTTAGCTTCTTTCATAAGTCCAGCAGTACTGTGTTTTACACGGTCATGTTCTTCAGCTCTTTTAGCATTGTTAAATCTATCTGTAGTACCTACTAAATAACCGGTAATTCTTCTAATTCTTTCGAATTTTACTCCTTCTCCTACTTTTTTTTCGTCTGCTTTCATTTTATTTTCCTCCTATCTTCCTCCGCAAGAGTTTAGACTTGCGTTTTTTATTCTTTCCATTGGAACGCCTTCGCCTTCCTTACGTCCACATCCTGGACAGAAATCACCAATTACACCTGTATATCCACAAACTGGGTCGCGGTCTACTGGGTGATTGATAGCACCATAACCGATACCATTATCATGCATAACTCTGATAATCTTTTCAAAGGCATCAACATTCATAGCAGTATCGCCATCTAATTCAACATAACTAATATGTCCTCCATTAGTTAGAGCATGGTATGGAGCTTCTAATTGAATCTTTTTAACAGCTGAGATATTGTAATAAACTGGTACATGGAATGAATTTGTATAGTAATCTCTATCAGTTACACCTTTTATTTTTCCATAAACAGCTTTATCAATGTTAGTAAATCTTCCTGATAAACCTTCAGCTGGAGTGGCAATTAATGAGAAATTTAATTTATATTCTTCAGCATATTTATCGATTCTTTCTCTCATAAAGCCAATGATTTTTAATCCTAAATCTTGAGCTTCTTCGCTTTCACCATGATGCTTACCAATTAAGGCTTTTAAACATTCAGCTAAGCCAATGAAACCAATAGTTAAAGTTCCATGTTTTAATACTTTTCTTAATCTATCAGTTGGTTTTAGTTTTTCACTATCTATCCAAATCCCCTGACCTAATAAGAATGGAAAATTATAAATTCTTTTAGAACATTGTATTTCGAATCTTTCAAGTAATTGGTCTTTTACTAAATCCATTAATTCTCCTAGTTCTTTAAAGAAACCATCTAAATCAGTTTCCCCACTAACGATTCCATGTTTAATACCTAATCTTGGTAAGTTAATAGAAGTGAATGATAGATTTCCTCTACCTGGAGTAATAGATTTGTTTGGATCAACTGAGTTACCTAGGACTCTTGTTCGGCAGCCCATATAACCAACTTCTGTTTCAAAATTATTTGGATCATAATACTCTAAATTAAATGGGGCATCAATGAATGAGAAGTTTGGAAATAACCTTTTTGCAGAAACTTCACAAGCTAATCTGAATAAATCATAGTTTGGATCTCCTGGATTATAATTAATTCCTTCTTTTACTTTGAAAATTGAAATTGGAAAAATTGGAGTTTCGTGATTTCCCAAACCAGCATCGGTAGCAAGTAAATAATTTCTCATTGCCATTCTACCTTCTGGTGAAGTATCTGTTCCAAAGTTAATTGATGAGAATGGTACTTGAGCACCAGCTCTTGAATGCATAGTATTTAAATTATGAATAAATGCTTCCATAGCTTGATATGTTTGTCTATCTGTTTTTTCATAAGCTTTGTCATAAGCTTTTTTAAATAATCTTTTTAGTTGTTCTGAATCTTTAGTAAATGGATCAAACATGTTTAAATCAATATCAATTGTTTTAATTTTATCTATTTCTTTAGCTACTCTATCCATATTTATGAAATATTCAAAATCAGTTAAATCTAAATAATCATAAATTGCTTGTTTTAATTGCTTTTTGAACGTACATAAAACACCTGGAGCCATATAGTAATCAAAAGCTGGAATAGCTTGCCCACCGTGTTGATCATTTTGGTTGGCTTGGATAGCAATGGCAGCTAAAGCTGTATAACTGATAATATCTTTTGGTTCTCTTAGATAACCATGACCAGTTGAAAAACCATTTTTGAACAATTTGCGCAAATCTATTTGGCAACAAGTTGTTGTACCCATTGGTAAGAAATCCATATCGTGAATATGAATATCACCATTGTCATGTGCTTCAGCAAATTTGGGCTTCATTAAATAGGCTTTGGCAAATTCTTTAGAAACAGTTGAACCATATTGAAGCATTGTTCCCATGGCGGTATCACCATCAACATTAGCATTTTCTCTTTTGGCATTTTCTTCATAAGAAGATTTTAAGCCTAAACTTTCTAAAGCTTTTAAGAATTTATGTTGTTTCTTTTCACCAAAGAAGACTTGTCTTGAAACATTTCTTCTTTCACGGTAATCAGCAAATGCTTTATAAACATCTGGATAACCTTGTTTTTGAAGTTCAGCTTCGATTAAATCTTGAATAGCCTCGATTTTGATTTTTTCTTCATTTTGATATTCTTTTTCAATACGTTTGATAACGGCATTGTAAACTTTATTTACGTCTTTTTCTGAATAACTTTTTTCTTCACCTTTTTCTAAACTGTCAAAAGCTTTTTTGATGGCAATGGCAATTTTAGTACCATTCCATTCTACCTTCTTACCACTACGTTTGATGACTGTTAAGTAGTCTAATTTTTCTTCTTCAATTGTCATAAGTACCTCCCATATTTTCTAAACTGATTATATACCGCGTTATGATGAGAGTCAATAGTAAATGTTCGTTTTTTTTGAACTTTTTTTCATGGTGTTTTACGAGCCTTTATTTTTCAATGATTTTTGCAAAAAAATAAATTTTTGTAAAATTTTACATTTTTGATTTTTTATGTTTTTTAATTTTTTCTAACTTTATTTTGTGTGTTTTAATACACGTTTTCCCCTTATTTTTCTTTACTTTATTGTCTTTTTCTTTTGCTTTTTGACATTTTTATTTTTTGTCAAAAATACGTTTTTTGATTTTTTTGTATTTTGTAATTTTCTATTTTTTTGATTTTTTTCTTTTTAGAAAATATACAAATGTTTTTAAATATGAAAGGTAAAATGTTCGCTTTTTAGGTATATAAAATACAAACAAAACATATACTTGTTTAAGGGTGATGTAGATGAAGAAAGTGGCTACTTTAGCAATGACTATTTTACTACTTTGCGGTTGTGAAAAAGGAAAAAGCGTAGAAAGTTACATAAGTTCGAATGAAGAGTTGGTATCAATTAATTATCCGGTAACTAATATCAATGTTTTGGATGATGTGATTAGTAGTTATGTGAATCAAACATATTATAATTTTAAAAATATGGATTCTTCCGTTATACCCGAGCTTAATATTTCCTATACGTATAAGGAGGTCAATGACGACATTATAAACGTCAGTTTAAAGACAGAAATAGTAACTGATAAAACTATTAATAAAATAAAGACATTTACTTACAATAAAACTAATAATAAATTTTTAATGATGGAAGATTTGGTCGATGATTTAACTGGTTTAGATTATGAAATAAAAAAAGAACTCTTAGAAAAATATCAAGATGCGGATATGGATTATCTCAGCAATGTCAGTTATGACTATTTTACGATTGACGATGAAAATCTGACCCTTTATTTTAATCCAGCAGAAATCAAAAGTAAACACGATGAGTTAATATATATCGATGTTCCTTTGGATAGTTTAAAGATGCTGGTGGATATAAATATAAATGAAGGTAAAGACACTTATTTATCTATTAAAAAGAAGAATGTATCAATTGATGATAAGGTGGTCGCTTTAACTTTTGATGATGGACCTAGTAAATATACAAATAAAATTTTAGATGTGCTAAAGAAATATAATGCTTGCGGTACTTTCTTTTTAATTGGCAATAAAGTGGAATTTTATAGTGATACACTTAGGCGAATGCTGGAGGAAGGAAGTGAGATAGGAAATCATTCTTACGATCATAAATTACTAACAAGGTTATCCAAAGAAGAATTTCAAGAAGAACTAAATAAAACACAGGAAGCAATTAAAAAGGTTACTGGTTTTACTCCAACGCTATTTAGACCAACTTATGGTGGATATACAAATACTTTAAAGAGTTATACTGATTTAAAATTTGTTTTATGGGATGTTGATTCTAGAGATTGGCAAGTTAAAACTAAAGATAAAATCTTGAAAAATGTTTTACCTAATGTAAAAAGTGGCAGCATTATTTTAATGCATGACAATCATGATTATTCACTTAATGCTTTGGAAGATATGATTGAAAGTTTAAAAAAACAAGGATATAAATTTGTAACAGTAACAGAACTTTTAGAACTTAAAACTTTAAGGGAAAGTGAATGACAAATTACGATTTAGAAGAGTCAGAACTTATAAAACTACAAATACTTTTATCTTTTGTCTTACTTTTTACCACGATTATATCAATTACTCTATCTTATGACTTTTTACTAAAACTTGAAAAAAAGCCACCAATATATAGTGAGAAAGAAAGTCTTGATATTTTAATTTTTAACAGAACTATTATGTTTATCGTTGCAGCGCTTTTTATTTATATTAATATTCGCGATAAAAATGTCAAAGAAAAATACAACTCTGAAGATGAGTTTGCCGATTTACAAATAGATGCGAGCTTATTTAATTTTATTGCAGCTGCGATTGTCCTTTATGTAGGGGTAAAATCTGGAAGTAATATTACATCAGAGGAAAACCCTACAATTTAGGTATTATTCTTCAAAGATTTCTATATTTTGACAATATGTAAAGCTAAAGCTTTTTGTTTATATTAGTGGCTTTTTACTTTATCTTAATAAGATTATTTTATAGTTTATTTTGTTTATTTAATTACCACATTCTCCAAAGACTCCCATATTTTGCGAAAAATGTAAAGAAAAAAGAAGCCGTTATTTAGCTTCTTCGGTTACTCTAGTTTCTCTTACAACAACAACTTTAATTGTACCTGGATATTGTAAGCTTTCTTCAATTTTGTTTTTAATTTCTCGAGCTACTTTATGACTTTCTAAGTCATCGATTTCTTCTGGTTTAACGATAATCCTAAGTTCTCTACCAGCTTGTACAGCATAAGCTTTTTCAACACCCTCAACTTCATTACCAATTTGTTCTAGTTCGGTTAATCTCTTAATGTAATTTTCTAATGAATCATTACGAGCTCCTGGACGAGATGCTGAAATAGTATCAGCAATGGCAACAATACTACTAATAATACTAGTTGGCTCGGTATCACCATGGTGTGATTCAATAGCATTAATAACAATTTCGTTTTCACCATATTTTCGAACTAGGTTAGCACCTAATTCGACATGGCTACCTTCAACTTCATGGTCGATGGCTTTACCAATGTCATGTAATAATCCAGCTCTTTTAGCGAGAGTTATATTTTCTCCTAATTCACCAGCTAAAAGTCCAGCTAAATTAGCTACTTCTAGTGAGTGTTTTAAAGCATTTTGTCCATAACTTGTTCTGAACTGTAATTTACCAATTGTTTCTACAAGTTCAGGTTCCATTTTAGTTATACCTAATTCAAACAAGGCATTATTACCGATTTCAATCAACTCTGCTTTCATTTCTTTAACCGTTTTGTCATAAACTTCTTCAATACGACTAGGATGAATTCTACCATCTTTAATTAATGTTTCTAGAGTAAGTCTAGCGATTTCTCTTCGGTAAGGATCAAAACTTGATAGAACTAAGGCTTCTGGGGTATCATCAATGATTAGATCGACACCAGTAACCGCTTCAATAGTTCTAATATTTCTACCTTCTCTTCCGATAATACGGCCTTTCATTTCATCATTTGGCAAAGTTACAACTGTAACTGTTTGCTCGCCAGCAATGTCAGCAGCATATCTTTGCATAGTACTAACTAACATTTCTTTAGAACTTTTATCAGCTTGTAATTTAGCTTCGGCTTCACGGTCTTTGATATATGAAGTTATTTCTAAATTCATCATTTCTTCGACTTTTTTCATAATTAGTTCTCTAGCTTGTTTTTTAGTATAGCCGGCTATTTTTTCAAGTTGTTTTAATTGTTCTTCTTTTGTTTCTTCTAACTCCAATTGCTTTTCTTGAATCTCTTTTTGCTTAAGTATCAAATTGTTTTCTTTGTCTTCTAACATTTGTTCTCTATTTTGAAGAGTTTGGTCACGACGATCCATACTCTCTTCACGTGCTAAAAGACGTTCTTCGGAGTCTTTAATTTCTTGTTTCTTTTCTTTTGTTTCTTTATCTAATTCAACTTTTAATCTATGATTTTCTTCTTTAGCTTCTAAAATGCTATCGCGTTTTAATTTATCGGCTTCCTTTTTTGCATTATCAATTAAACTTTGTACTTTTTTGGAAGCGTTCATTAATTTAATAGAATTTAAAATTATCATAAAGATAATACCAACAAAAAGACCAATTAAGATCAGCAATATGGAGAAAACAATATTGTTCATATTTTACCTCCATACGGGAACTCTCTCCCTAATTCTATTGTAAAGGTAATATAGTGAGAAGTCAAGAAAAAATATTTTGACGATTTGGGCATTCCTTGAAAAAAAGTTAATTTTGTGTTATGATGTATATAGATGAGAGAAATCTCATAAAATAAGAAAGGGAACATTCAGTTTTGTCTTGCCTGAATGTCTACCCAATTACATTTGTATAGACATTTAATTCGTCATGAATTAAGTGTCATTTTTTTATGGCGATTACCAATAAGGTAAGGAGCAATAAAATGATAGTAACATACCTTAGAACCCTTAGTACAAAAGTTCTTTTAGTCATTATTATCAAACCTCCTCTCTATAAGAGATTCGGTAGACACTCAACAACTGATATTCCCTATATAAATTATACTATATAACTATTCGTTATACAAGCGGATTTTAACAATTTGTTTTTTTCACAAATTAAAAAGGACATTTATGTCCTTAACTTATAGCTACAATTTTAACTTGATATTCACCGTTTGGACTAGCAACAGTAGCGACATCCCCAACTTTAGCACCCATGATTGCTTTAGCAATTGGTGATTCATTAGAGATTTTGTTAGCAAATGGATCTGCTTCTTTAACACCAACGATAGTATAAGTATCAGTGTCGTCGTCGCCAACATATTCTAATTCAACAGTGTTACCAACTGAAACTTTATCGGTTTTAACGTTTTTAATAACGATTGCTTTTTCAATTTGTTTTTCAAGGATTGCTATACGATTTTCAGTTTCTGATTGTTCATTTCTAGCAGCATCGTATTCGGCATTCTCACTTAGATCGCCTAAGGCTCTAGCTTCTTTTAAAGCTTCAATAACTGCCGGTCTTTTTTCCATTTTAAGATATTCTAATTCTTTTTTCATATCTTCTAAACCTTGTTCAGTTACGTAAACTTCATCTGTATTTGTCATTGTTTTTCACCTCAGTTTTCTATTTACTCCATAAAATATTACTACATATTTTATGCTTTGTCAACATATTTTCATCATGTCATTTACACTTACTTTTTTAGGTACTTTTAGGTAAACTATTTGTTTAGGATGACGGACAATATCGATAGGATTTTTATCTTCGTCATATATGTCTTCGATGGTAAATTCAAAGTCCTTATCAGGTCCAAATATTTCCACTTTATCACCTTTTTTAAAGTAATTTCTTTGCTGTAATTTAGCTAAATTTGTTTTTTCATCATACTCTAGTACTAGGCCCAAAAAGTCTTGATTAGTTATTTCTTGTCTACCATTATAGTACTGAACATCTTTTCCAAAATTGCCATCGAAAAATTGAGTAATTGAATCGCGGTTAGCTACCCTTCTTAATGTTCCCTCATACTTTAAATTATATTCATATTTTTTGGGATTGTGACAATAATCATCAATTAACGTTCTATATACTTTGACAACTGTGGCAATATAGTATATTGAACGCATACGTCCTTCAATTTTTAAACTGTCTACATACATGTTTATAAGTTCCGGAATATGTTTAGCCATAGATAAGTCTTTAGTACAAAAAGTAAATGGTTTTTCTCCTTGTAGGTGTTGATTTTCATCATATAAATCAAAATCCCAACGGCAGATTTGACTACATCCGCCTCTATTTGAATCTCTGTTTGTTAAAAAGTTGGATAAAACACATCTTCCACTATAAGAGGCACACATGGCACCATGGATGAAAACTTCTAATTCAATATTGATACTTTTTTTGATATCAATAATATCTTCTTTAGTACATTCTCTAGCTAAAACAATTCGCGTTACACCTTCATTTTTCCAGAATTCTATGGCTTCTTTGTTTAAAGTAGAAGCTTGGGTTGATAAGTGAATTTCTAGATTTGTTTGTTTTGCTAATTCAATGACGGCTGGGTCACTGACAATAATAGCATCGACACCTATTTTATCTAGATTAATTAAATAGTCTTTTACTTTTTCTAATTCTTTATTGTGCATAGCAATATTGACGGTAACATAAACTTTTTTGTTTAATTTATGGGCATAATCGACGCCTTCTTTAATTTCATCTAATTTGAAATTATCAGCATTAGCTCTAAGATTAAAAGCGCCGCCAATATAAACCGCATCTGCGCCGTATAATAAAGCTATTTTTAATCTTTCTAAATCGCCGGCTGGGGCTAATAACTCTGGTTTTTTCATATTACTTCACCTTATATATTGTTTCTCTATAAAGAAATCCTGTTTCCTTCGGAAAATTATTGTCTTTATGATTTCGATAATCTTTTAAAACATTTTGAAAATCATTTTCATCGATAAGATTACTATTAAAGACTAAATAATCAATATTACCAAAATCGGTATCTATTGCATTTAAAATATAATCAGAATAAACTGTGGTCCCTAAATTAGTGTCGCTAATTGGATATATTTTGCCCTCTTTTCTAATAGTATTTTGATTTTTACTTTTTAAATTAAAGGTATCTAAATAGTTTTTAACAAGATGTCTTCTAGAAGTAAACATAGGAATATAACCAAAAACATTTACAAATAATTTGGCCTCTGTGTTGTTTTTAATTTCATCGATTTCTCTTTTAGTTAGTTCTGATGAAAGATAAGTATATTCGATGCCTTTTTGATACCAATAATTAACTGTTCCATAATTAGTGGAAAGGTGTTCTTGATTCCAAACTAAAGGGGTTTGTAAATTAAGTTTATTTTTTATGTTTACTATGGCAATATCGTAAAAAACAATACCATTTACTTTTAATTTATCTACCTCTTTTAAAGTTTGTTCTAATAATGATAGCTCATTATTATGAATATTTTTATTGATAATCACAAAAACTTCTTTATCAAATTTTGTTATTGTTTCAATTTCTTTTAAAGAAAAAGTATTAACATAATTTATACTTAAATCTTTTAAAGGTACAAGATAGGCGTCAATATAGTCTATTATATTTTGGGCCTCATCTAAATTATTTATTATTGCGGCAATTTTACTCATATTACGCCTCCAATCAATAAAAGATTATATCAAAAAAAGAGATTTTTTTCCACTTAGGTTTGAACAAATAAAAAAAGTCATAAAATATGACTTTTAGGCATCTAGTATTTTAACATCTTTTTTAATCTTATCATAGAAATTAGCCATACTGACAAAGATATAGGGAATTAACCATAGATATAAAATTCCAATGGTAAACAAACCTAAGAAAATCCAACCAAAGAAACTTAGACATAATAATAAATAATCTGTTTTGTGCCCGTCCATCATATCCATACTGTTTCTGAAAATATCACCAAGTGGCATATCTTCATTATCATATAAAATGAAATAGCTTTGAGATAAACATAACATTAATATAATCCAGAATACAGCAATAGCAGCGCTTAATATTATACCAATAACAATCATAAATGAAGACAATGCAATATTTAAATCAGTTTGATAAGAAATAAAGACAATTAAAGAATTAACTGCTGTATATTCTAGTAAGGCACAAATGGTATTAATGGCCAAAAATACAATTGTTATTGCTGCACATCTAAAAAAGGTATCTGTTCTTTGAAACAATTCATTAAATGATGTTTTTTTATTACGAGCTATTTTGATCATTATTTGTAATAATCCCATATAAAATAAGCTAGTAATAATTAAATTTAAAAAAATCATCATTGGTGGTTCTTTAATAAATTTGGCAGTGGCTACACACATAAAATTTAAAAGTCCATAGATTAAGATAGCAATAACTACATCAAAATATTTTCCAGTTAAACTCTTACGAGCTTTGGCTTTGATTTTTTTTACATCAACACTCTCATTCATATAACATACCCCTTTTCTACTATTACAATTATATCATAAGTGTTTATTTTTTAGACAAAAAATGGAAATTAATCCATTTTGTTATATTTACTGACAGCGATACCATCACCGATTTCGTAAAAAACAGTTTGGAATTCTTTATTGTTAATTAGAAAATCTTTATAATTATTTATTTTTCGGACTAAGGCTTTAAGATTTTTGCTGTGGATTTCTTCTGGATGAAGAGCTAGACCGTGGAAATTTAGATTGTCAGTAATTATAGCACCATTCTTTTGTAAGTTTTGTTTGTATTTTTCAAAGAATTTAATATACTGTGCTTTAGCAGCATCAATGAATATCAAGTCATATTTACCTTGAACAACCGTATCTAAGGCATCTCCATATATAACGTTGATTCTATTTTCTAAATTGAATTTTTTGATATTTTTAATAGCTTGATTATACATTTGTTCATTTCTTTCAACCGTTGTGATTTGAATATCATCAGAAACTAATGCCATATTGATTGAGGAATAACCAATGGCTGTTCCTATTTCTAAAATATTTTTAACATTATTTTGTTCAATGTATTTTATAAGAAAGTTTAAGCCTTCTTTTTGAATGATTGGCACATTATTCTCTTTAGCGTATATTTCTAAATCTGTTATGCAGCCCATTTACCTTCATCTCTCAGTTTAGCAATTATTTTATCATGCTCTGACGCATTTTTAGTAAAGTAAACTTTTTTATCAGTATCGGCAACGAAATAATAATAATCACTTTCTGTAGGATTTAAAGCGGCTTTAATAGAACTGATACTTGGGTTATCAATTGGACCGACCGGTAAACCTGTCATAGATGTACATCTCGTATTATAACCGTTGCAAGCGGTTAAATCACTTTGGGTTAATCTTTCAGTCATTGACTTTTTCGCAGCATAATAAGTTGTGGCATCACAACCTAATGACCAATTGTTATTCAAGCGATTATATAAAACTCCAGAAACCATAGCTCTATCAGAATCAGAGACAGCTTCAAGTTCAACAATAGAAGCTAAGGTTAATATTTGATGAACACTATAAGTACCATTTTGTAATTCATCTTTATATGGTTCTAGTTTTGCTTCAGTATTATCTAGGATTTTTCTGACAATATCATCAATGTTTAATTCACCTTTTTCAAAGTGATATGTATCTGGATATAAATATCCTTCTAAAGGATAATATATTTCACTATTATAAATGTCATCAGTTAAAAACCAATAATCTTGTTGCAAGTTTTGTAAATATGATTTATCGGCAAGTTTGTTTATAAATTCTTCAGCTGTAATATCGGTTTTTTCTTCGACAATTTTTGCGATTTGAGTAATATTTAAACCTTCTCTAAAGGTTATTTTAATCGTACTATCTCTACTATTTTCATCACTTAAAACCTTGATTATTTCTGGAACACTCATGGCTTCATTAAGTTCATAATCACCGCTCATTAAAGTTCCTGGGTTAGCAAATCTCAAGTATAATCTATAAAAAGTTTCTGAACGAATTAAATTTTGCTTTTTTAATTTACTAGCAATGGAAATGTAATTATCGCCTTCATCAATTGTAATCGTTTTAGGATCTGTATTAGAACTAACAGCACTTGTTTCATATTTGTATATTCCAAGTGCTATTAAAACTAAAATTATGATGAGAAGCAATAAAAAGAGTAAGAATTTACCCACTTTAAATTTACGAACTTTTTTCAAGGTAAAAACCTACTCAGTTTGAGAAGTTTGTTCAGCATTATTGCTAGCAGATTCGATTTGTGATTGCATCTCGTTTAAGATAGTTTCAATGATCTTCCATTCTTTCTCAGTTTCAATTGGTTTTAAAGGTAAAGCTGCAAATTCATTATTCTCGTCAGATTTTAAATCTTTTGGATCATAAATTGAAGCATATACTTTAGTGTTTCCTTCATTATCGATTGAATGATCGGTATAAACAATATAATTTTTCTTTGTTTCTGGAGATTCAAATAAGAATAATGCCTCACAATCTAATTGTCTTCCTTCATCGTCAATTGCTTTAAATTTTACAGTTTCGTTAGCGTCTTGCATATTTTTCAGTCCTTTCTATCTAAATATGTTTGTAAAATGATATTTGCGGCAAGGCTGTCAATTTTTTTCTTTCTTTTTTTTCTAGAAATATCAGCCGCTATCATATAACCACTGGCTTCTTTGGTTGATAACCTTTCATCTTGCATCTCTACAGGAATATGAAAGGTATCTTCTAACTTTTTTTGGAAATCTAAGGTTACTAAAGCCCTGGGACCTACAGTGCCGTTCATGTTTTTGGGAAAACCTAGAACGATTTTTTCAATAGGTTCTTTTTGCACAATAGATGATAGCTTGCTTATGGCTTCATCATAATTACTATCTTCAAAATGAATGGTTCCATAAGCGGTTGCGATTGTTTTTGTCATATCTGATATAGAAACGCCAAGTGTTCTGGTTCCTAAATCTAGACCTAAATATTTCAAGTTAACCACCCTCTATTTATGTACATTAAAATTATACCATTTATTTTAATTTTTGTATAGCCAATTGTGGAAATTTAGAGTGTGTGTAAATAATTTGTAAATTTACAATTTTTAGCTTGTTATTTTTTTGTTTTGCTATCTTATCTTACCTAAATCTTACCATCAGATATATTGATAAGTTAGATTCTCCAAAGACTTTCAAATTTTGACAATGTGTAAATAAGAAATTTAAGGTTTTCTTAATAGTATTAATTATAGAAAAATGGTATAATGAAGATGGTGATGGTATGTATTATACAAAAAAACGTAGAATTAAGAAGGGACCAATTATTGCCCTTATAGTAATTATTTTATTGATTATTTTGGCAGTAGTTGGCATAAATTTATATAAGCACTATACAAGTGATGAATATAGGCTTGCTCAGGCTGGATATAATGAGGAAGAGATTGCTAAGATTTTAAAATTCGATAAGAAATATATTACTTATGCAATAGAACACAAATATGAAGATGATTTTATTCCTTTAGTTCAAGAGAAGTATTTTATTTGGAAAAACTACGACAAATATATCAAATATATCGACGATGAATACGGAAATACTAAAGTAGATTATAGCAGAGTTGTATCTTTAGTGAATGTTGGTGCAAATAATGATTCTTATACACATACAAAAAAAACGGATATGGATAAGGGATATGCTATTTTAGTTAATAAATATACTTCTTTACCAGAAAAATATGCACCTGATGATGTAGTAGAAATGAGTAACTGGTATGCATATCCTAATAATAGAATTAGAAAAGATGTCTATGATGCGTTTAAAGAGATGAGTACAGCAGCTAAAGAAGAGGGGTATACTTTGATTGTCAATTCTTCTTATAGATCTTACGATGAACAAAAAGAAATATATGATGATTATGAAAATAACAGAGGAAAAGAATATGCTGATAAATATGCGGCTAGACCAGATTTTTCAGAGCATCAAACGGGTCTTTCCTTAGATGTATTTTCTCCTGGAGCTAACATGAGTAATTTTGCAGATACCGAAACTTTTAAATGGCTTAGTGAAAATTGTTATAAATATGGATTTATTTTGAGATATCCTGAAGGTAAGGAAGAAATTACTGGTTATAGCTACGAGCCTTGGCATTATCGTTATGTCGGTAAAGAGCTAGCTAAAAAAGTTTATGATAGTGGTTTAACATACGATGAATACTACGCTTATTATTTAGATGATTAAGGGTGAGATTATGAAGAAAAAGATATGGATAATTATAGTTATTATATTATTATGTCTTTTTGGTATTTCACTCTTTTTCTTTTTCAGTGATGAAAAGGAAATAAGTGTTGAAAAGCAGCTTAAAAATAATGGTTATTCAGATAATGAAGTCGCTTTAATTTTAGATAAAGTTTCAGTAAATGATTATGACGTGATTTTAGAATTAGGCTATGACGAGAGTTTAATTGATATATTGTCATCAAATGATTATAAAGAAAATTTATTTAAAAATTACATAGAATATTATGTGAAAAATAAAGATGAAAATATAAATGATATTATTACAATTGTAAATTCCGGATATGATTTGATGAATTATCCGGCATCAAACTTATTAGCTAGGTTAGTTAAAGAAAAATATTATATTAATAACAATGTGGCACGTTATTTAGATTATGGCAATAATATTAATAATGATAGTAAAAAAATTATTAGTATGGTCAATTCTAAGGCTGATTTAGGATTTTATAGTAATAGTTATGATAGTAATTTAGATGATGGAAATTTAGTTTTAGTGAATAAGTTTTATCATTTAAAAGAGGATTATATACCAAATGATTTAGTAACTTTGACTGGGCAATATAATAGAGGTGCGAATAACAAAATGCGCAAAGAAGCGGCGGAGGCTTTGATGAAAATGGTTGATGCGGCTAGCCTTGAAAATATTACGCTTTATAACATATCAGCTTTTAGAAGTTATGATTATCAAGTTAATTTATATAATAGATATATTAAAAGAGATGGACGTGAAGCCGCTGATAAATATTCGGCTAGACCTGGATACTCTGAACATCAAACAGGATTATGTACTGATTTAAACAATGTAAGTGATAGTTTTGATGGTTCTGACGAAGCTATTTGGCTTAAGAATAACGCATATAAATATGGTTTTATTTTAAGGTTTCCCAAAGGGAAAGAGGATATTACAGGATATAAATACGAGCCATGGCATTATAGATATGTTGGCATGAAAGCAGCAAAGATTATTCATGATGACGATATTACTTTAGAGGAGTATTATGCTTATTATATAGAAAATACCCCAAATTGATATGGGGTATTTATTTTTATACTGTTTCAATATCTTTAGTTAAAACTTCGATAATTCGGTGATTCATATCTTTAGTATATGGATCATCGGAAACTAATCTACTCAAGAATTTCTTCTTAGAATTGTTTGTTTGATGTCCCCTAGCCTTGCAAAAACGATCTTTGGCGGCTAGAAGTTTTGATTTACTTAGATTAAAACCTAAAATGTTTTGTAAATTTGTAGCTATTTCAATACCATCATCAGCATTTAGATGATTGATTATTTCATCGTATGCCATATCACTAGCTTGATTTAATAATGGTTTATATATTTCTTTTAGTCCATCATCTAGTTCGTCATAAATTTGTTCAAAGGATAGCAAATCATATATTAAAGTGGTCACACACGAACTATAATTAGGATTTTTTTCGCTATATTTAATTCCTTTTATGGTTTTGATTATCGGAATTAAATTGGCATCGTTATTAACTTTACTGTGACTATTTTTTATAAGATTATCATATGTTTCAAATGGATGATCTTTTAGTTCAATAACGTAGTTTATATTATTATTGTTTTTGGAGCGAACAACATTTAACTTTGAGTCTTTCCACAGAAAAACATTTTTATTTTCTAATGAATTTGTATAAAGAATATCGCCTAAGTCGTTATAAAAAACTTGGTATATTTCTTTAGCGTGATCATCATTAATATATTCTTTTTTATATCCACATTTGAAACCTCTGTTTTTTATTATTTTAAGGGCTTCTTCTATGGATATAGTTGGATATAAATCTTTTTCCACAGCATTATTTTCTTGAGAAGTTTTTTTGTGTTTAATATAGTTTTCTCTTTCGTCATTGGTAAAAATATACTTATTGGGGTTATTTTTTCTATCATCACTAGTTCCTTCAAAGACGGCTTTATATATGCATAATGGGGCTGAGGCCTGATTTAATTGCAAGATGTCATCTTTAGTAATATTAATTACTGTTTCATAAAAAGCTTTAATATCTTGGTTACACATTTTATATAAAGTATATAATTGAGTGCCTCTAATATTCATATCGTCTAATAAAATTAAAGTAGCTAAAGCATTATTTTCTCCTTTAAATTCGATTAGCTGATCAATAACAGTGGCAGCATCGGAATTATCTTCGATCATTAACCTAATAACGTTTGGTAATGATGAAAAATCTAATGTTTCTCTTTCAATTGTTTTATTATTCATAACTAGCCCCTCCTACTATAATTTATTATAGCACACCTTTATTCATTTTTGATAATTAAACATTAAAAAGAATAATTTGGTTTACTTTTTCTGCCTAAATATAAACTTTAGATGGGGAAATGAATTTAGAAGTCGTCTATTTAATATAGATTTTTCTTTAAGAACTTTTTTAACTTCTTCGGTGGTTGTTTTGGTAATATCTTTTACGTTTATGTAACCTTCTTTTCTAAGATTATAAAGAATATTAAAATGATTATCATAATAATATAAAAAAAGCTTCAAACATAAAGCACACATTATTTTCTGGTTGTTTTAAACGGTATTATTAAAATAACAACCCCTTTTTAAAATTATTTCTTTGTTTTTATAAATGATTTTAATTTAATATATTTAACATCATCTAGCATTTCTTTAAACATTTCATTTATTTTATTTCTATCCATATTATTTCACCAGTTTTATGATAACACTTGTATTTTTAAGGCGCTACAAATTCGACAATACTAGCTATAATTAGAACTTCTTAATTTTTTATTATGAAGTTGGCAAATTTTTGTAATTATAGTATAATTAGGTTGGTGTTAATATGAACAAAATGATTGGGGCTAGAACTAGTTTTAGAAATATAAATACGTATGCGAATCGTGGTATGACATTAGAGGCTGATTTAAAGGCTAGCAATGATTACTATTTAGCAAACGATACAGCAGTTATATATAAAAAGCCGACTCCAATTACAATTTCTAAAGTTAATTATCCATCGAGAGCTGAGGCAGTTATTAAAGAAGGCTATTTTCGAACTCCATCGACAACAGATTACAATGGTATATATAAAGGAAAATATATAGATTTTGAAGCAAAAGAAACAAAATTAAAAACATCTTTTCCTTTAAGTAATATACACCCACACCAAATTAATCATTTAAAACGAATATATAAACATGGTGGAATTGGATTTTTGATTGTAAGATTTACGGTGATTAATAAAACATTTTTATTGCCAATTGAAACTTTAACTAAATTTTTAGACAAAAACACACGTAAATCAATCCCACTTTCATATTTTGAAAAAAATGGGTATATAATTAATGATAAATACAATCCACGAGTGGACTATTTGGAAGTTTTGGATAAACTATATTTTGGAGGAAATGTATGAAAGAATTGAAAGCTTTTTTTAAAAAAGACCCATTTAATTTACTAGTATTTATTTTATCGATTATTATTTTACTGATAAGTACTTTTGTAATTAATTTTTTAGTTGGTTTATTAGTTTTTGTAGCCGTAAATTTGATTTGGATTATTCCTTTTATAAAATGGAGAAAGAAACTTAAAACTAGAGATGAAACAAAGAAAACTATTAAAACTATTGATAGTGAAAATAATAATTTAAATGAAGAGGCCGAAAAAGTTAGTGCGGCTCTAGAAGAAAGAAGTGAGACGATGGCAAAGAAAGGAAAAAAAACTAACGATAAAAAAGGAAAGAAGAAACTTGGCAAAAAGATATTACTTGGATTTTTAATTTTCTTCTTAGTTTGTATTGTCCTTGGTATTGTTTTCTTTATATATATTGCTGTTACAGCCGGCAAATTCGATCCTGACAAATTATATTCTAAAGAAGCTAGTACTTTAGTTGATGTCAATGGTGATACATATGCGAAGCTGGGGGCAGAAATGAGGCAAAAAATTTCGTATGACGATATGTCAGAAGCATTAGTTAATGCAATTGTCGCAACTGAAGATTCACGTTTCTTTGAACACAATGGTTTTGATTTGCCACGCTTTATGAAAGCATCATTTGGTCAAATTTTAGGTCAAGATGCAGGTGGAGCGTCTACCCTTACTATGCAGGTTTCCAAAAACCAATATACTTCAAATGTTGCAACTGGATGGGAAGGTATCAAACGTAAATTTACCGATATATATATTTCAATGTTCCAAATAGAACCAAATTATTCTAAGGAAGAAATTTTAGAGTTTTATGCGAATTCTTATTATTTAGGTAGTGGTGCTTATGGTGTTGAACAAGCAGCCGAAACTTACTTTAATAAAGAAGCTAAAGATTTGAATATATCCGAAGCGGCTATGATTGCTGGTTTGTTCCAATCTCCAGTATCATACGATCCAAATATCAATCCTGAGAAAACTGAAGAAAGACGACTTATCGTATTAAGCTTAATGAAAAGACATGGATATATTACAGATCAAGAATATGAAATAGCTAAAAAGATGACAGTTGATAAAATTGTAATTAAGGGTAATAGTTCAACAACAGATAATCTTCAATACCGTGGATTTATTAATGCGGTAGCAGAAGAGGTTGAGGATAAAACAGGATATAACCCTTATCAATATTCAATGAAGATCTATACAACAATGGATAAAGAAAAACAAAATGAGTTAAATGACATAATGGAAGGAAAAAATTATAAATGGGAAAATGATGTGGTTCAAGCTGGTGTTGTAGCAATAGATAACAAGACCGGTGGTATTGTAGCTATTAGTAATGGACGTAATCAAGAAGGTGAAACATGGCAAGATTTTGCGACTGGCTCTGGTGGTAATGTTAGACAAATTGGTTCAACCGCTAAACCACTTTATGATTATGGACCAGCCATTGAATATAATAACTGGAATACAGACCATCCAATTATCGACTCACAACACACTTATAGTGATGGAACACCAGTTAATAACTGGGATGGAACATATAAAGGTATTATTACTATGAGGCAAGCTTTAGTTGAGTCTCGTAATGTTCCAGCAGTAAAGACATTCCAAAGTGTCGATAGTAATAAAATTAAAGATTTCGTAACAAGTATTGGCTTACATCCAGGAATGGATGATAATGGTAAATTATATGAAGCTGATGCAATTGGTGGTTATAATGGTGAATATCCATTATCTGTGGCTGGTGCTTATTCAGCATTTGCAACTGGTGGATATTATATCGAACCACATACTGTAACTAAGATCGAATTTGATGAAACTGGTAAAGTTGAAGAATATGAACCGAAGAAAACAAGAGTAATGAGTGAAGCAACAGCTTATATGATAACTGATATGCTTGTCGATACAGCAGAAAATGCTCTTGGCCGTTATAGTAATATCAATGGTGCTACTTACGCAGCTAAAACTGGTACAAGTAACTATGACGAAAAAACGCAAAAACAATTAGGCTTACCTGATAATGCTGTTAATGACTTATGGGTTGCTGGTTATAACCCTGACTACTCAATCGCTGTATGGTATGGTTACCCAAGCAATTCTAGTAAATATTATAATAAATTTGGTTCAGCACAAAACTCAAGATTGTTTAATGCTGTAGCTAAACACTTCTTTAAAGCTGATGCTAAATTTGAAAAACCAGATGAGGTTGTCGAGGTGACAGTTGAAAGAAATACTGGTACTTCTCTACTTCCTAGTGAAAATACACCAGATAGTGCCAAAACAACTGAGTTATTTAGAGAAAGTACTAAACCAACTGAGGTTTCCGCTAGATTTAATACATTAAATAATGTTTCTAATTTAAAAGCTAGTGTTTCTGGTAATAGTGCAACATTATCTTGGTCTGGAGTAAGTACTCCTGAAGCTCTTAATAAGAGTTATTGGCAGCCATTTGTTGAAAAGGCCTTTGGATTATCAAAAGATCAAAATAGTTATTTATCTTATATAATGAGTTATAATAATCGTGTTTTAGGAAATTTAGTTTATAAAATATATTATAAAAATGGTAATGATTTAACCCTTTTAACAACAACTAGCAATACTTCAGCAACTGTTAAATTACCTAATATTGATTCACCAACTATTGTCGTTAAGACTGGATATTCTAATTTCTCTGGTAGTGATAGTAGTGGTGTGGAAGTTAAAGTAGATTATGAAGGTGTTTCAGCTAGTGATGTTAAAGCTACTTTAAATGGCAGTGATAATGTTTCATTGAAGGTTGGTTCAATTCATTCTGAGCCAGTTAAGCCAGTAACTGTAACATTAGATGGTGAAGATATTACTAGCAGTGATGATGTAGATATTACTTTAACTGTTACAGATTCAACTGGTACACTAGTAAGTAATTGGAAAACTGTTGTTGGTAAGACTGCTGATAGTTATACATTTAGCTATAGAGTTACTTATCAAGGTGAAACAGTTACAACTTTAACTAAAACAGTTACGGTTAGTGAGTGATAGTTCAAAACTATCACTTTTTTTGTATTAAAAAACACCTACTTATCAAGGTGTTTATAGTATTTACATATTTCTTTTAACTTACACTCATCACACTTAGGGGTTCTGGCTAAACAATGATACCTACCAAATAAAACTAGTTGATGGTGTCTTTTACATAAGTCTTCTTTCTTGAATTTTTTATTTAATTTTTTTTCTATTTCTAAAGGATTGTCGGTTTCTTTGACTAAATTTAATCTTTTACTTACTCTAGATACATGAGTATCTACAGCAATACAAGGAACATTAAATATATTACTTAAAACAACATTAGTGGTCTTCCTTCCAACGCCTGGAAGGCTTTCTAAATATTCCCGATTATTAGGTAGCTGGCCATGATAATCTTCTTCTAATCTTTTGGCTATTTCAATTAAATTTTGAGCTTTTTTATGATAGGTACCAATAGGTCTAATGATATTTTGAACATCTATAATATTAGCTTCAGATAATTCTTTTAAAGTTGGATATTTTTTAAATAAAATAGCGGTTACTGAATTAACTCTTTTATCGGTGGTTTGAGCACTTAACATGGTTGCTAAAAGAAGTTCGTAATCTTTGTTGTAATTTAACTCACATCTTGGGTTTGGAAATAATTCATCTAGATAATCTTCAATCTTTTTCGTTAAGCCAGTCATAGTCAAATACTTCCTTCTTTGGTTTTTGTTTGTTACGTTTTTCACGATCTTTTTTTATATCATTTTCGGTTTTTATACCTTTTTTATGCCATTCAGATAATATTTTATCAATATATCTTAAGTTAGATACACCATTATAAACAGCTTCTTTTAAAGCAAGTTCAATCAACTGTTCAGTATAATTACCATCAATCCAAGCACCAATAATCTCATATTCCATAGGTGACAGAGTCCTACCAAATTCCTTTTCAAATTTATCATATATGGTGGTTTTAGGAGCATCTTCTTTATCATTTATCATAATCATGGCTAGTTTATTATACATTTCATCTAAATCAATATATTCTTCGCAGACCTTGCCAGATTTAACAGATATTTTTAACATATCTTTACTAGTTAAACTATCAATTAATTTTAAAATGTCAGCTAATTTTATATTTAAATCTTTAGACATTTTTTCGGGATCAAATTCATTAGCGCCTAATAAATAGATTAAAACAATTAACTCTTTATCAGTTAATTTTAATTTTTTATAATTTTGAAGTAAGGCCATGGGAACTAAAATATGACCATGTTTCATGAGTTCTATTATCTTTCCTGTCATAAAATCACCTTGTTATTTATTATAACTTAAATATCTACTTCTTTACAAGAATATGTATAGAAAAAGTCCAAAAAATACCGTGAAAATTTTATCACGATATTTAATAAATATACAATTTATATTTTATTTCATATAAACTGTATAACTACTACTTACTGTGTTGGTACCATCTGATACGTTGGCAACTATACTTCCATTTTTAGTAAACTTTATATCTACTTTACTACTTGTAACATTTATTATGTTGCCATTATCTTTTTGATAAGTACACGTTAGAGTACTTCCACATCCTTCTGGATACGTGATAGTAACTATGTTGCCATTTTCTTTAAATGATGGCTTGTCTAAAGAAGACGTTGTAATAACTTTTGAAACTATCTTACTTTGACCATTACTTAGATTAGCTCTTATTTGAGTATTGTATATACTATTGACATTCAAATTATCAAAAGTATATACATTACTATTTGAATTTACCCAAGTCTCTCCATTATCGTTTGAAAATGAATAATTCATAACATTAGTATCTGCATTTGCAATTAAGGAAATGGAATTATTATCCGATAAACTAGTTAAACTTAAACTCATAGCATCCACTTCACAATTATCTGATTGGGTTACACTTGATACGCCACTGCCGTTAAACATATTAGTTGTAGTTGCATTCTCCGTTGTCCAATTTGGCCCTACATAGATGGATTTTAGGTTCGAAGTTGCAAAAAACATCTCAGTCATACGTGTCACATTACTTGTATTCCAATTACACAATACTAATTTTGTAAGGCTGTTACAATTAGAGAATATTTGATGCATATCTGTGACTTTAATGATATTCCATTTATTTACATTTAATTGAATTAGATTACTGCATCCCCTAAACATTGCCTCCATATTTGTTACGTTACTTGTATTCCAGTTGCTTACATCTAGGGTAGTGATACCGCTACAATCAATAAATACACCCCACATATTTGTAACATTACTTGTATCCCATTGGCTTACATCTAAGGTGGTTAGACTGCTACATCCAGAGAACATATAATGGATATTTGTTACGTTACTTGTATTCCAGCTGCTTACATCTAATTTAGTTAAACTGTTACAATTTTGAAAAATTGATTCCATACTTGTAACATTACTTGTATCCCAGTTGCTGACATCTAAGGTGGTTAATTTGCTACAATTATAGAACATTCGATACATACTATCTACATTGCCTGTATCCCATTGGCTTACATCTAAACTAGTTAAATTGCTACAACCTGTAAACATACCACTCATATCTGTTACTTTACTTGTATTCCAGTTACTGACATTTAAGGTGGTAAGACTGTTGCAACCAGTGAACATAGACTGCATATTTGCTACTTTACTTGTATCCCATTTACTTACATCTATGGTGGTTAAATTTTTACAACCTGAGAACATTTGTATCATCGTTGTTACACTACTTGTATCAAATTTGCTGACATCTAAGGTAGTAAGACTGCTACAAGCATTGAACATATAATTCATATTTGTTACTTTACTTGTATCCCATTTGCTAATATCTAAGGTGGTCAAACTAGAACAATTTTCAAACATAGCATGAACACTTGTTACATTACTTGTATCAAATTTGCTTAAATCTAAGGTGGTGAGTTTGCTACAACCTGAAAACATATTACTCATCATTGTTACATTACTTGTATCAAAGTTTTCTCCAAATGTTATTTGTTGTAGATTTGTAAAGTTTTGAAATAAATAGCCTGAATCTTTATTAGCAATTACTCCACCTTCTCCACCAATATATAAGTGGTATTTTGTAGAATCACCTTCATCAGCTACTACCCAGGCCATTACTGATCCATTTTTGTTTGCTGATACGTCCCAACTTGTTACAGCGTTACTTGGTACTTCTTTATTATCTAAGAATGTTGCTGTTATTATGTTGGTTCTATATTCTTCTGCATGGAAATCTGTTGAAGAACTTAAAGACCAACTTTGTATTATTGGTTCAAACTCTGCTTTAGCTATTAATGTTATATCATTTTTGAGTGTATATTTATCTCCTGGATTTCCTACTTTATTATTGCTTTCATACCAGCCTACTGTTGCACTTTCATCTTTTACATTTATTTCTGGTAAAGTTACTTCACAAGACGTTTCATTATTATAAATAGTACACTGGTCTTCTAGTTTTCCTATACTTTCTATATTATCTTCTTTTTCATAGGTTACTTTTAAATCTTTTGAGTATATTGCATACAAAGTAGTATTTTCTTTTGGCATTTGATATTCTTTTAATCCTATTTGGGCATCTTTATCAGTATTCCATCCAACAAATGTCCATCCTTCTTTTGTTGCGGTATTATCTAAGTTTACATTACTTCCACTTAGCATATATTCCTTATCTAGTTCTACTGATTGTCCTCCATTAGTACTATAATCATAAGTTAATAAATATTGATTATCTGGATTATTTTCTTCATTATTATTTTGTCCATAATCGAAGTCTATTTCTACTTCACTCGAGGTTTCTCCACCTTCATATTCTGGGTTATATTCTATTTTTACATGGATTATTTTTGTTGATTTTGCTTTTAATATTTCTCCTTTAGCATATCCAGAGAATGTAATTAATACAGCATCACTATTACTATTTTGTAAATTAGTTAAGATATCATTTAGTTTCGCATCTATGGTACCTTGGTTTTCGATAGTGACATCATATTCCATGGCATCACCTTTATCATACAAATTGGCTTCCATTGATGCAGTTAATTTATCCCATTTAGGAGCTATGGCATTTTCGGCTGATCCTGTTGGTGTTCCTGCTGTAACATTAGTTATTAATATATTCCAGTTACTTGTTACTTTACTAGTTCCCTTTATTTCTAATCTTGTTTGAAAAGCGGCATATCCTGCCACCATTAAAAATAATACTCCTACTAAACTAAATATTATTATATTTCTTTTTCTTTTATTTCTATGCATACTATCACCTACTATCATTAGTATACCACATTTTTGTCGTATAGAATAGCAAAAATAATTAAGTTTATATTTAGAAGTTAAAATTTTTTTAGGTGATACTTATGGAATTTAAAAGAATTAGAACTACTAGAGAAGATAATGACTTAACTCAAACTGAAATAGCACGATTACTACAGGTTAATAGGAGTGCTTATTCATTATGGGAGCTTGGTATTAATACTATTCCATTAAATAATTTAGTTGATTTTTGTAATACTTTTAAATTGAGCTTGGATTATATTTTAGAGATAACTAATGTTAAAAATTATACATTAGTTAATAATAGGATTGATGCAACTATTATCGGTAAAAGATTAAAAGAAGTTAGAAAAAAAGAAAAGAAAACTCAAGAAGATATTGCGAGGCTTTTAAATACTACCCACTCTACTTGGAGCGCATACGAAAATAGTAAGGTTATTATTCCTACTATATTTATTTGGAAGTTTGCGAAAGAATATAAGTGTTCAGTTGATTGGTTATGTGGTCGGATAAAATAAAAGAAACTACACATTTATAGTTTCTTCATTTTTATATGTATTTATAATATAGTTAGTTAATTCTTCTTTATCATTAGATAATTTTCCATCTAATATTTGATTTTCTAAATCAGATAAAAGTGGTTTTAGAAATGAACCTGCTTCCTTATTTAATAATTCACATATTTCCATTGGACTAATAGCAATATCCAATCTACTTTTTATCGGAATTCTCGCATACTTTTCATTTATTTTTTGTTTATCAGTTCCAGTTAATTCGGCTGCCATAGTACAGATATATAATCCATAATTATATAAGACATGATTATCTAAAAGATCTTTATCTTTGACTTCGTTTATTTTTCTAATACTCTCTTTTTCTATGGCATTAAAATTATATTTATCTAAAGCATCTAACTGAGCCCAAGTGACAATCATCGATGGAGTAATTTTAGCTTTCTTTAAGCTTGGAATTTCTAGATAATCACTAAGTTTTAATGAGTTTAAAAGTTCAATTCCATAAGCTTTGTTAGGGCTAGAAAAGATTAAATCTAATTCGTCCTTTTTTCGATCTTTTGATATTTTTTTTAATAGATGTCCATATTTGCGGATATATGTTTTTAATTTAGGCTCAATAGTAAAGTTTAAAGTAGTAGCAAATCTAATAGCCCTTAAAATACGTAATGCATCATCTTTAAGGCTTATTTTAGGATTACTAACTGTTCTGATTATTTTATTATCTAAATCTTGTTTAGCCCCGATTAAATCAATTTGGTTACCATCTTTATCAATACATAAAGTGTTTATGGTAAAATCTCTTCTTTTGATATCTTCTTCTAAAGTATCAACATACTCTATTTTTTCTGGTCTTCGATGATCTTTATATTTAAATTCTTTTCTAAAGGTTGTAATTTCAAATTTAGTCTTTTCAAAGACGATAGTTACTGAACCATATTCTGAGTTAGTAGTAACTACTTCAGAAAATATTTGATGTAATTCCATTGGGGTAGCATCAGTACATATATCAATATCAGTAAAGGTTCTTTTTAAATATAAATCTCGTGGATAGCCTCCAACCATATATGCGGTGTATCCATAACTACTAATTTTTTCTAAAAGTCTAATTGCGGTTTCAAACATTAATTCATCTCCATTATGGTATTAAAAAAAGGCGTCAAAGCCTTAGTTTAATGCATCTTTTAATTTTGCGCCAGCTTTGATAGAAACAGCTGTTCTTGCAGGAATAGTTACAGCTTCACCTGTTCTTGGGTTACGGCCTTGTCTAGCTTCTTTGTGTTGAGTTGCAAATGTGCAGAAACCAGTTAAGGTAACTTTTCCTTCGCTTTTTAATCCTTCTACAATTCCATTTAATACAGCATCTAATGCTCTAGTAGCATCTGCTTTAGTCATTCCTGTTTCTTCGGCAATATAGTTTACTAAATTTTGTTTTGTCATTTAAATATACCTCCCTTGTATTGTTAAGCTATCTTGCTTACATTTACATGGTACCATGTTTGTTTAGAAAAATCAATATATTTTAGGCTTTTTTTACTGTTTTGACATGAAAGGTGTGTTAAATTTCTAAAAATTCTGATTGCCGTTATTTTCCTTGTATTTAAAGGGAAAGTATTAAAATTATATCATTGGTAATATTTTTGGTTATTAAATGACAATAGCGAATAGATTGCCAGAACCTTTGTTGACAAGTTTTGATAGCGTTTGTTTTAATTTAAAGCGAACACTTTCTGGCATTAGTGATAGTTTAGCTTGAATTCCTTCTTGAACTATAACATCTAAACTGCGGCCAAATATTTCACTTTTCCAGATGTTTTGGTTTCCAGAATCTTTATCTTTCATTAGATAATTAATCAATTCTTTACTTTGTATTTCTGAGCCAATAATTGGTTCAAAGGTACTTTCGACATCAACTCTAATCATGTG
>CAWVFK010000026.1:0-10981 GCA_963928595.1 Candidatus Coprosoma sp.
ATCCACTATAGCACATACAAATGTTCTTGTAAATAACTTCTTGCAAACTTTTACCTTTTACAAAGCAAATTCCTAGTAAATAAAAAATACCTACCGTGTCAATAGTGTTATTTATTCGATTAAACAGTTGCCAATAATAAGAAAAATATTACCAGAAAGCTTATATAAAAATAAAGCCTTGAAAATCATTGGTAATATTGTCAGTATAATCATGGAATTATGCACGATATTCTTAGGTAAATTTCTATACATATTCTTCTGCATCTTTGCCATGCTTCCAGTATTTAAACTAAATAATACCAATACTTTTATACATATATTCTTATTTTTAACCATCATTGGCGGTATTATGAATACTTATATGTTTAACCCAACTAAAGATAAATATTATGCTATGATGATTATGGATATGGATGCCAAAAAATACACATTGTCTAATTATATATATGCCATGCTAAAAACCTTCATCGGTTTTATGCCCTTTACCATAATCTTTGGTTTAATGTTAAAAGTTCCACTTTGGCTATGCATAATTATGCCTATTTTTGTTGTTATGGTAAAAATAACTTTCAGTGCCTATGTTATAACTGATTTTAAAAAAACTAAAATAGCTAAAAACGAAAACTTATTAAATAAACTAACTTGGCTAGTAATTGGAATATTACTTTTATGTGCTTATGGAATGCCTTATTTTAAAACTGTAATTAATCCATTTATCTTCACTATTTGTTTTATCATAAGTGTAATCACTGGCCTTTTAAGTATTAAAGTAATTAATTCATTTGATAAATATAAACAAATGTATAAACAAATTTTAACAAACGAAAATGTATATGCAGTCGAAAATGCTAGTAGTACAAAAGCCATTAAAGAAAACGTTTCAAAGCAAATCGAAGTAGGCAAATCCATGTTTATTACTTTTAAAGTTTTTGTCTAGTTCGATGAATTATTTGTTAAAAGACATAGCAAAATATTAACTAAAGCTATCAAAAAACA
Source organism: Candidatus Coprosoma sp. (assembly GCA_963928595.1). Taxonomy (GTDB): domain Bacteria; phylum Bacillota_I; class Bacilli_A; order RF39; family UBA660; genus Coprosoma. Next base: position 997 of record CAWVFK010000026.1, read on the forward strand.
ATCCATTGTTATCACTTTAATATTTGCTATTTTGATAGTCCTCACCTTAAAAAACAAAACAGTAGCCGCAGGAATAAATGCCTTATTACTAGTTTATTTGCCATACTTTGTCTTTGTTATGTATATCTTAAACCGCGGAACCACCGTTACTCAGGCTATGTTTATGAACTGTGATCATAGCATGCTGACATATAGAATTTATAGAACTCCAAAAGTAATATTAGGTGTTTTTAAAGAAAGATTAAAAACTTTAATTTCCTTAAATCTAATTCCAGCACTTCTAATCGGTGGGGGATTAACCTTACTTCTATATTTATCTGGAGGAGTGACCGAACCATTAAACTATGTCATCATATTTGTATCTATCTTAGCCATGAGTATATTTTTCTCAGTTCATTACTTAGTTATGTATTATCTTTTACAGCCATATAACGTAAACACAGAAATGAAAAGTAGTACTTATTCACTAGTCCAAGGATTAACTTACTTTGTATGTTATTTCTTCATCGGAGAAAAACTGCCAACATTTTACTTTGGACTAGCAACCATCATATTTAGTATTTTATACTGTATAATCGCCTTAATTTTAGTTTATAATAAAGCACCAAAAACCTTCAAATTAAGAGCATAAATTCATTAATATAAAGGAGAACAAGATGTATAAGTATATAATAAAAAATAATTTAAATACTTTTAATTTTCATGACGCTTACATAAAACAAATGAAACAAAAAAATAACGATATGATTTGGATTGTAGATGCTTTAAATATAAAAAAAGAATGTCCTTTAAATAAATATTCTGAGGACATGCAGATAGATAATGTTCAAATTATCTTCAAAAATAGCACTATAAATTACATTAAAGATAGTCAAAATAATGAAGAAGTACTTCTGAACAAAGAAGAAATAAATAACATAATTAATTATTTCCCATTTTCACAAATCCTTAGTTTTGAAGAGCATACAAAAGATGAAAACAATCGTTATACAGCAAACTTCTTAAACGCTACTAATAAAGGAATATACACCATCAATATATCATTTGACAAAGTAGACGTCTATTTTAATCAATTTTCTCATGCCGCATATTACACTGGGGAAAAATATCGAGAAATAATTATTCAAAATATTGATAAACTTCATATTACAAAACTAGGTGAGGAAAGAGTAAAAAGAAATCTTAGTATAAATGCGAAAGATGTTTTAAAATACCTTAAAGAAACCATTTTGAATTATGATTCACAAACTCACTTACTTTATACATATAAAAAAGGCAAAAATGTTTATGTAAAAACAGATGAAATTGTCATCACCATTAATATTAATAGTTATACTATAATCACAGCTCACAAAATAGTATAATCATAACAGTAAATAATAATTAAGCATCCCAAAGATGCTTTTCTTGACTTTAATTATAAAATTTCATATCATTTATTTGAGGTGCTTATATGAAATATAAAACTATTTATCCATCGATAATTGGTGATTTAACACTAATTAGTGATGGAACAAATCTAACTCATGTTATATTAGAAAAAGAATCATACTATCAGAATATAAAAAAAGAAGCTAAAACAAATGACAACTTAGAAATATTTAAACAAACCAAAACTTGGTTGGATAAATATTTTAATAAAGAAAAACCTAATATAGATGATTTAAAATTAAAACTAGAAGGCACACCTTTTCAAATAAAAGTTTGGAATATTTTAAAGAAAGTTCCCTATGGACAAACTGTAACCTATGGTTTTGTAGCCCAAAAAATAAACTCTAAAACATCAGCTAGATCTGTAGGTGGTGCAATCGGCCATAATCCTATTCCAATCGTTATCCCTTGTCATAGAGTAGTAGGTACTAATAACAATCTAACAGGGTTTACTGGTGGAATAGATGTTAAAATAAAATTATTAAAATTAGAAGGATTAGATATAACAAAATACAAAATACCAAAAGGAGAAAAATATGCAAAGATGTAAATGGTGTAATCTAGATAATCCGCTTTATGTTAAATACCACGATGAAGAGTGGGGAGAACCTACTTATGATGATAAAGACTTATTTGAACTTCTCATATTAGAATCATTTCAAGCAGGATTATCTTGGGAATGCGTTTTAAATAAACGAGAAAATTTTAGACATGCTTATGATAATTTTGATATTGATAAAATAGTTTGTTATGATGAGGCAAAAATAAATGAATTAAAAGAAAATAAAGGTATCATTAGAAATAAATTAAAAATAAAAGCATCGATTAATAATGCTAAAATATTTAAAAAAATTGAAAAGGAATATGGATCATTTTCTAAATATATTTGGGGTTTCACCAATAATAAAATAATATATGAAATAGGTAAAACTTCATCAGAGTTATCAGATCAAATATCTAAAGATTTGAAAAAGAAAGGTATGAACTTCGTTGGAACAACTATAATATATGCTTACCTGCAAGCCATCGGCATCGTCAACTCTCATGATGAAAAATGCTTTAAATATAAGAAAGGAAATCAAAATGGATAATATAAATAAAATAATTAACTTAACTACCGAATATATTGACCAAATATCATCAGACGGTAGAGTAACTGGGGGTCTAATAAAATTTATAAATAAAAATATTGATAACGAAGAAACCCTTGCTATGGATATATATGTTTTTCAAACTAATTTCATAAGACACTTTAATACGCATATTTCTGATGGAAATACTTTTATAAACAAATTAAAAGAAAAAATAAAAAATAATTATTCTAATTCAAAAGATTACAACATAAAAATAACCGATAACAAAATTGAAATAACAAGAATTAGAAAAGAAGCCAAACCATGCACTTTAACAATTACTTACGAAAAGTAATTGTTTTTTGTATATATTTGCACTTTCTTCACACAATAGATATTGAAAGGAATGATAAAATGAATGAAAATGAAGTAATATTAGAGTATATTTATAAAACAAGTAATATGGGTATGGAAAGTACTAAGGATTTAATAAATAGTTTAAAAGGAAAGGATAACAAAATAAAAAAATTAGTAGAAGAAATTGAAAAAAATTATGAAAAATATGCAAAAGAAACTCAAAAATTATTAAATAAAAAAGATCTAAAAGCTAAACCTATAGGAATGATGGCTAAAGCTATGTCTAAAATGAGTATTAATAAAGAAATGATTAGTGATAATAGTGATGCCAATATCGCTGATATGTTAATTCAAGGACTAACTATGGGTAATTTAGAACTGTCAAAACATATTGATAACTATGAAAAAACAGCCGATAAAAAAACCATAAACCTAGCTAAAAGTTTAAGAAAATTTGGTGAAGAATATATTGAAAAACTAAAAGTATATTTGTAATTAAAAATAAAAATTCATTCGAATTTATTCATGATTACAACATATGGTATTGAAATTATCTCCGAAATAAATTATAATAAAATAAAGAAAGTAGGGGATTAAATGAAAAAAATAAACAAAGAAAATATAATTAGTTTTGTCAAAAAATATAAACTATATTTAATCATTTTCCTTGTTGTTGTTATTGCTTTAATTATTGGCCTAATTATTTCTTTTGGTTTTGATAAAGAAGAAATCAGTGTGGCAGAAGAACCTGGAATCATTGCTAATACGAGTGAAGGTGTAGTTAAAGAAGAAACATATGAAGGACTGCAATTTAGTAACATTTCCTTAATCACCGAGAATGGATACACGACATTTACAGCTGATGTCACCAATACTAGTGACACAGATAGTACAATTAGTGATGTCGATATTCTCTTACAAGATAAAGATGGAAATGAAGTTATTCCTTTAAGAGGAAACATTGGTGAACCATTAAAGTCGAATGAAACTAGAACCATAACTGCCGTTACAAAAGGTGATTTAAAAGACGTAACTGCTAAAGTAATTACAAAATATGAAAACACAGCTCAAAATTAAGCTGTGTTTTTTAAATATCTAAACTTTCAACATCCTCATAACTGTAAATATTTTTTGGCTTGTCGTCTTGATTAACTAATTCTTCACGAACCCCTAAATATTCACCTTCTTGATTTTCCTTTGCGGCTAAAACCTCTTTAGTTTCCATAATAGCTTCTTTTAAAGCGCTGTTACTACTAATTTTATCATCATCTTCAAGTTCAATTAATTTAAGTATTTCTTCAAAAGTAGTTAAACCTTGAACAACTTTCTCTAATCCATCTTGAAGCATAGTTGTAACATGACCTGTACCGTATACTAATTTTCTTATTTCTTCTTTAGGTTTACCATTACTTAAAGCATCACGAATGTCTTGGTCAATTCTAAGCACTTCGTGAATAGCAATACGACCAGCATAACCATCATGACAATGTTCACAACCTTCAGTATCATAAATTTCATCGACATCTTTATTTAAAACTGTTTTAAATACCATTTTCTCATATTCACTAGTTTTTCTTTTCGTCTTGCAGTGTGGACATAATTGTCTAGCTAATTTTTGTGAAACCACACCTTCTAAAGCTGAAGCGAGTAAATATCTTTGAACATCCATATCGATTAATCTTTCAATTGTATTTAATGCTGTATTAGTATGTAATGTTGACAAAACTAAGTGACCAGTAATTGAGGCACGAACCGCTATCTTTGCGGTTTCGGTATCTCTTATCTCACCAATCATAATGATATTAGGGTCCTGTCTTAAAATAGATCTTAAAGCCGTCGCAAATGTAAGTCCTATCTTAGAATTTGTTTGAACCTGATTGATTCCTGTAATATCCATTTCTATCGGATCCTCAACAGTAATAATATTAGTAGCTGAAGTATTTAAATGCTGAAGCATTGAATAAACTGTCGTACTCTTACCACTACCAGTTGCTCCTGTAACTAAGATAATACCATTTGGAACGCTGATCATCTCTAATACTTTTTTATAATTTTCCTCACTAAATCCAAGTTCATTTAAACCTGCCATACTTCTTGTATAATCCAAAATACGAATAACTATTTTTTCACCTGTACTAACCGGTAAAGAAGATACACGTAAATCCAAATCTATTCCTTCTAAAGTCTCTTTAATTGCACCATCTTGTGGCAGCCTTGATTCCGTAATATTCATCTTAGAAATAGTTTTAATACGTGTTGTCAAATAATCTCTATATGCTTCTGGAACTTTTGCATAGTCCATTAAAACTCCATCAATTCTGATTCTAATAAGTAAATGGTCTTCATATGGATCAAAGTGAATATCACTCGCACCTTTTTTAGACGCATCCACTAAAATTTCGTTTATTATATCAACAATTGGCATTTTCGCAAAGTCAAATGTTTTCATCATATATATCGGCCTACCTTTCTTTCTTTTATTTTTTAGGACTAGATTTTATCCTAGATATATTATATAATAGTTTTAGAATAAAAACAATTCCAAAAAGGAGAAAAAATATGAAAAAAAATAATAGGGGCTTTTTATTAGCAGAATCTTTAGTCGTGTCAACCTTTGTTTTGACCGTGTTAATATTACTTTATATTCAGTTTAATAATCTAACAACTAACTATAAAAATAGTTATAATTACAATAATGTCGAATCGATTTACGACTTATCATCGGTATCGAATTATCTTTTAAATAATAATTATAATTTATCAAATCAACTTACGGCCTCAAAACCATATGTTATTGTTTATAAAAATGGATCATGTAATATGGATGCGGGCATAATAGATACTTTTTGTGATAACCTTATTAATAAGATGGACGCTAAAACCGTTATTTATACATCTTCCGATATAAGTGTTATTCAAAAATATGTTTCAGAAAAAGACGACAGCAATATAAATCAAAAATTACGTGAATTTATCTCTAGAGTTGAAACAAACACTGTCCAAAATAAAGGAAGGTTGTTTGCTGAATTTAATAATGGCACATTTGCAACTATTGCAATGGATAATGAGGCAGCCATAGAAGAGCCAGAAATAAGTAATGTTATTCAAAGTTGGAGTAATGATTCGACATCTGATTTCCATTCTGATAAATATAAATCAAGTGTTGTTACAGCAACGTTTGTTGATACTAGAGAAGTTCCAACGAATGCCACAGAAAGTTGGGATGTGTCAAAAGCTAAAGATGGCGGAGTTATGGCCTGGGTTATACCAACTTCTACAGATAATACAAAATATGATTTGTATATAGGGGCAGATGGCTGTGTTGTAGGAAATTCTGGCCCAGGATATGGTGTGGGTTATTTATTCTATGATTTTTCTGCTTTAACTAAAATAACATTTGGGAATAATTTTGATATTAGCCAAGTAACAGGAATGTACGCAATGTTTAAAAATTGTAGTAGCTTGATTACAGTAGATTTAAATAATCTTGATACTAGCAAAGTGACTTCTATGAGTGACCTATTTTATGGTTGTAGTAGTTTAACAAACTTAAATATAAATAATTGGAATGTAGGAAAAGTAACAGATATGTCACAAATATTTGCCTACTGTAGTAAGCTATCTAAAATAGATTTGAACAGCTGGAATACCAGCAATGTTAAGGACATGACTAACCTGTTTTGGCATTGTACTAACTTAACTGAAGTAAATATAGACAAATGGGATACCAGCAATGTTACAAGCATGAAGGCAATGTTTATTCATTGTGAAAAATTGACATCAGCAGGAATTAATATAAAAAATTGGAATACTAGTAAAGTCACAGATATGTCATATATGTTTTCTGTCTGTTCTTCTTTAACAACCCTTGACTTGAGCGGTTGGAATACTAGTAATGTAACAAACATGAATAACATATTTAGGGCCTGTTATAGTTTAACTAGTGTGAATTTACAAAATTGGAATACTAGTAAAGTCACAGATATGTCATATATGTTTTGCTCTTGTAGTAAACTAGCTAGTTTAAATTTACAGAATTGGGACACTAGTAAAGTTACAAATATGCGTCAGATATTTGCAGGAACAAGAGATATAAAATCTATAAAAGTAGGTTCTAAGTGGACAACCGCAAATGCTAATACTACAGAAATGTTTCTTAATTCTGCTGTCTCTTCAGTAACAAGAGTTTAAAGGAGGTAAAATTAATGAATAATAAAGGTTTTACAGTAGTTGAATTAATCGCATCTTTTGCCCTAACCATGGTTATTACTGTCTTTCTATTTGAAGTCCTAATCGAAGTTAAAGACATTTTTGCTGACACTAGTACGAAAACTGCCATTCAGCAAAAAGCCAGTATCATCTCTAAGAATATTGGCAATATTTTACCTTCTACCGGTAGTACCGTCTCTTGCTCAGGTGCCAGTTGTAATATCAATGGTAAAACTTTAAAAATTGATCAGTCAGGCAAAAAAGTAGTTATTAATGGTCAAAACTTTAATATGCCAGATACGGTGAGTATTAAAAGTTATGCTCTAAATAATAGCTGCAACAGTTCAAACTGCTATTTATATGTCAAAATGGTTTTAAATAGTGGTAATTTAAAAAAAGAATATACTTATGATGTTACATATTATTATTCTTTATAAGCCCATCCAAAAATCAAATAAAATATACATTAGTAAAGAAGATATAACCGCGTGACAAATTCTTGCACATAAAAATGGTAAATATTTAATTCCTGTATCACTTAATATACTCATGATCTGCATGTGTACAGAAAGTCCACCAAATGATAAAATCATAACGGTTAAAATGCATTTTAGTTTTAAGGGTATTGCTTCTAAACTGATATATTTAAGTCCTTGCGTCATTTCGATAAAACCATTTAAAACACTTTGAAAAACGCTATTTAAATTTAAATTGTTATCGATAATTGTCGTAAGAACTAAACAGGTGGTGATAACCCCTAATATTAAAAGCAAAGTATTTATACTGCTAACTAAAGAATTAGTAATTACTTCGCCAAAACTATCTTTATTACTAATTCTTTTTTTATGCATCTCATCTATTGCTTTTGTTAAACTTGTTTTGTCATTCTCTTTTTTACTCGGATGATATCCTCTCATCCCAAGTCCAACAAAAAGATTACCAATATAATGACAAATCAAAATAAGCAATCCTGCTTCTTTATTATTTAAAAACAAAACAGAAACAGTGCCTAATATAAAAAGCGGATTAGAAAAACAAGTAAAACACAAAATCTTAGTTGCTTCATATTTATTAATTTTCTCATCTTTATAAAGTTCTCTTGTGTATTTTGCATTCGCCGGATTTCCTGATATAATACTCATGAAAAAGATAAATGCGGTGACTCCCTTAATTTTGAAAACTTTATTCATAATCCCTTTGAATAAGTTGCCCATAAATTCTGGTAAACCACATTTAATCAAAATATTTGACAGCACGAAAAAAGGAAATAATGATGGAAAAATATTATTTTTAAAAACATTTAATGAAAAATCTACTGATTTTAAAATCGTTTCTGATTCCGTCAGTATTTCATATCCAATATATAATAAAATGATCATTATCAAAACACTTACTATTTTCTTCATAATTTCACCTGCTATCAAATAAATCTATTAAAGGAAGGGGTAATATATGAAAAACCTATTTAATAATATTAAAAAACTTATAAAAGAATACTATAAAGTAATTATTGCTTATGTTTTAATTTTGGCTTTCTTCTTAGTTAAATTTCCTTATTATATATCGGCCCCCGGCGGTTTAATTAATACCGATGATAAAATTGAAACTACCGAAAATTTTAAAATGTCAGGCTCCTTAAACATGGCCTATGTTTCCGAAATTCATGCGACCATACCTTCATTAATAGTATCTTTATTTAATAAAGACTGGGATGTCGAAAAAGAAGAAGAAGTCAAAAATGACAATGAAACAATCGAAGAAAAAGACTACCGCAATAAAATGCTTTTAGAAGAGGCTAATGATACCGCCTTACTTGTTGCTTATAAACATTCTGATATTACCTATAAAGTAACTAATAATAAAGTTTATATAACTTATGTCGATAAGCAAGCCGATACTAATTTAAAAATTGGTGACCAAATATTAAAAGTAGATGATACAAAAATCACCGATAAAAACACATTATTTGAATACATCGCCTCTAAAAAAATAGGGGATAAAATAACGATGGAAGTTAAAGATATTAATGGTTATGATAAAAAAAGAGAAGCCACTTTAATAAATGTCTTAGAAGAGCCAAAAGTCGGCGCCGTCGTTACTGAAACCTTCGATGTCAAATCTGATGAAAAAGTTAGCTTCAATTTTAAAGATCGTGAATCAGGTTCATCAGGTGGCCTAATGTTGACCTTAACCATTTATAGCCATTTAAATAAAATAGATCTAACCGATGGTAAAACTATTGTCGGAACTGGTACCATTGATATCAATGGTACTGTTGGTGAAATAAGTGGTATTAAATATAAATTAATTGGTGCTGTTAATAAAGATGCTGATGTGTTCTTAGTTCCCGTTGGTGAAAACTATGAAGATGCTAAAAAATTAAAAGAAGAAAGAAATTATGATATTGAATTAGTTCCTGTTGCCACTTTTGAAGAAGCTTTAAAATATCTAGAAAATCAGTAAACATTAAAAAAGTAATAACTTTTCAAATCTAAATAAAAACATTTTGTAAATCACCTAATTTATTTATAAAGAAATAGATAAATTACTATAAAAAAATAAACTAAAAAATTATTTTGAGCTTTTGCTTTTAAAGATGAAAAATTTTATATTATCTCACCGAGGTGAGAAGAATGAAGAAAAAATTCTTTAAAGGAACTAATGATAATATGTTTAAAGCTATATTTACTCCAAAGAAAAATAGAGAACTTTTAAAAGAATTTATAAAAAGAAGCTTAAAACAAGTTTTAAATTCTGATTTAGAAGATTTAGTTATTCTATCTTCCGAAATAGCTAAGACTAATGTTCATATTAAAGGGAAAACTGTTGATGTTTTGGCAGAAACCAAAAATGAAGTTTTAAATATCGAACTTAACAATGGTTATTATCCAGCTTTACATAATAGAAATGCATCT
>CAWVFK010000027.1:0-8760 GCA_963928595.1 Candidatus Coprosoma sp.
CAAGAAAGTGCTAATATATTTGATACAGTTCTAAAAAATGCTTAAAAAAATAAAAATGGCACCAATTTTCGGCACCAATTAAAAAATCAAGTTCAAAGTTAAAATTAAAAAAAGGCATTAAAGCCTTTAATTACAAGGAAAATTCTAGTTTAGATAAGTTAAAAAATAGTTTAACACGCGTCCTCCTCAAAGTAGCGCGTCTACCATTCCGCCACCCATGCATTTGAACTAACTAATCTTTAGTTAGTTCGACATTAAAGTTTTCAATACCACCTAAATCATATATTTTCGTATACCCCATTTTTTCTAAAGTTTTAGCAGCTTCACTACTGCGCACACCGGTGCGGCAATAAACAGCGATAGCTTGTTCTTTATCATAATTTACTTTCTTTTCAATTTCATCATATGGAATATTTATTGCACCTTCGACGTGGCCAGTTTTATATTCTTCAGCAGTTCTGACATCGATTATAGTAATGTTTTTATTTTTGATGATTTCAGAAATTTCTGTGGAATTTGGGAGTTGAATCACTGAATTACTAGTGCCACTTAAAGACATTACAACAACCACAGCTATAATCAAAATAATTATGACAATAGCAAATATTATGTTTTTATTTTTTTCCATTTTATTTATCCTTTCAAAGCTTTAAACATTTTCTTCCATAAGTCTTTAGATGAATAATTCAAAATACCAACTCTATAAATACGCATACCATATTTGAGTAATAACCATATAGTGATTATTAATAAAATGATGGCTATCACTACTTCAAATATACCGATTTGCCCTAGAATCAATAAAGATGGTGCGAGAATAGCTGATATAAAGGGAATAAATGATAAAACTTTAATGAATATTGAACCATCAAATAAACCGGCCATCATAGCTAAATAGTAACCAACTAAGGAGATAATAACTATTGGCATTTGCATTTGCTGAAAATCTTCAGTGTTGGTGGTCATAGAAGCTAAAATACCAGCTAAAATAGCATAAGCGATAAAAGTTAAGATCATTAGAATAATTGCGAGTGGAATAATATAAGCCAAACTAGAGGCAATATCATTTTTTAAAATCGTATCTAAAATTGATGAGATATCAAAATTTCCAGTTGCAACACTACCACCGATAAACGTTCTAATGATAAATCCTATTATAGCATAAATTACTAATAATACGGCTTCTAAAAAGACAAATAAGTTACTAGCTATTACTTTAGAAAATAGATGAATTTTTGGTGAAACGTTAGAAATAATTATTTCCATACCTCTAGTTGTTTTTTCATCATTAATTTCAGCGCCAACCATTTGAACTAAAAACATCGTTAAAGCAAAGAAAGGAAGAATTAAAATTGGAAAGACAGTACTCATAATCATCTGAGCGTTTTCGTCTTCACTCTTTTTATCTTCATCTAAAATTTTTCTTTCTAAATTTATCGGTGAAGAGATTTTGGCTAACTGTTCAGAACTAATATTATTTTCTTCCATGGCAATAACTGTTTTAGTATTATTCATAATGGTGGAAATGCCAGCATATGAACTCGTATTGATATATCCTTCTGAAGTTAAAGTGGCTTTAATATAATTTTCACTATCATTATCAATGGTTAAATACCATGCATCTTTATTTTTTTTATCTTTAAATATCTCTTCAGAAGATTTAGTCGTTTTTTCTAATTTGAAAGCATTTTCACTATCGTCAGTAAGATTTTTATAAGCAGCATTTTGAGAAGTTAGAATATCGTAAGTTCTATCAGTATTATCTTGAACATAAACTATTTGAGTCTGATCAAAGTCACCACCAAAGAAGCCAATAACTGCATCCATATTTAATAGCCCGATAATGATAATGGCAAAGATAACATTAGCTATAACAAACCATTTAGTGTTTATTTTTCTTTTTAAACTAATTTTAGTTAAGTATTTTAATTTATTTATCATAGGTTTCACCTACTGTTTCAATAAAGATTTCATTTAAGCTAGGTTCTTCAACACTAAATTTAGTAATGTTTTTACCTTGGCTGACGACTTCGAAGACTTTATTTGCGACACTTTCATCAGATATTTTGATCTGATAGGTTAAATTATTTAAAGTTACAGATATCACACCATCGATTTGTTTGATTTTGTCTTCATCGATGTCACCAACGACTTCAATATTCTTTTTACGATATTTCTGTTTAATATCTTTTAGATTACCTGATAGAACAGTTTGTCCATTTTTTAAAACAACTAATTTTTTACAAAATAGTTCAACGTGCTCCATACGATGGGTTGAAAAGATAATAATACTACCCTTTTCGGCCATTTCTTTAATTTCATTTTTAAACATTTCAACATTGAATGGATCTAGACCGGAAAAGGGCTCATCTAATATTAATAATTCAGGATTATTAATGATTGCAGTAATAAATTGGATTTTTTGTTGATTACCTTTTGATAATTCTTTAATTTTTTTATTTTTGTAATCTTCAATTTTAAATTTTTTAAGTAATTCATCTAATCTTGTTAAAATATCTTTTTCTGGCATTCCTTTTAAAGTACCATAGTAAATACATTGCTCTTTAACGGTCATTTTAGTGAGTAAACTACGTTCTTCGGTTAAAAAGCCAATTTTATCAGTAATACTATAATCAATAGAATGACCATCTAGGGTTACAGTTCCACTAGATGGTTTTAATAGACCGACAATCATTCTGAAGGTTGTGGTTTTTCCAGCACCATTCACACCTAAAAGTCCAAATATTTCACCGGGTTTTACTTCGAATGACAAGTGGTCAACGGCAAGAAAATCGCCATAATATTTTGTTATGTTATCTACTTTAAGCATATGTTCTCCTAACCAATTAATCTAATAATATCGTTATATGTAATTAAAAGCATTAAAGCCATTAATAGGAAAAGACCTACGGCATGAATTGTATTTTCAAGTTTTGGATCGACTGGCTTACCTTTTATTTTTTCAATTATGATAAATAATAGTCTTCCACCATCAAAAGCAGGAATTGGAAGTAGATTAATAAAACCAACATTAACGCTTAATAAGGCAATTAAACTTAATACTGACCAAATACCCGCATCAGCGGCAGTTCCTACGATGCCAAAAATTCCAACTGGTCCAGCTAAAGAATTAAGACCTAAGTTACCAGTTATTAAATAACCAATAATTAAAATCATTTGATGAATTAAACTAAAGGTTTTAGAAAAAGCATATTTTAACGAAGCAAAGAAACCAGTTTCAACTTCATCAGTAATAGCAAAACCATATCTATAAATTTCTTCACCATCTTCTTTAACTTTTTTAGGACTTAAGTCAACTTCAATATTTTGACCATTTCGTTCAACTTCTAAGGTTATCTTTTCGCCAGTGTTTACTTGAAGTTCTAGAGCTAAAGTATCATAAGTACTGGCATCTTTGCCATTTAATTTTAAAATTCGGTCGCCAGTTTGTAAGCCTGAAGTATAGGCTGGATAATCTTTACTGATTTCACCAACAATAGCTTTATTTTGAGGCGCACCTGTGAATAAAGCAATAATGAAATAAAGGAAAATGGCTAATAAGAAGTTATTCATGATACCGGCAATAACTGTCATGAATTTTTGTCCAAATGTTTTGACACTAAATTTTTTGTCTTTTGGAACTTCTGGATCATCCTCTATTTCCTCCCCGGCCATTTGGACGAAACCACCAATTGGAATTAATCTAATTGAATATTCAGTTTCATCGTTTTTTCTCGTCCATTTGAAGATTCTTGGACCCATACCAATAGAAAATTCGTAAACATAAATTCCGGCCTTTTTAGCAAATATGAAATGACCAAATTCATGGATTAAAATGATTACTCCTAAAATTAGTATAAAGTATATTAATGTCATTAAATCACCCCTTTTATAAAATTGTAATAAAGAACATAAATCCTAATAAAACAAAGATAATACTATCTAATCTGTCTAAGATTCCACCATGACCTGGTATTAAATTTGAAAAGTCTTTTTTACCGAAGTAACGTTTGATGGCTGAGAATACTAAATCACCATATTGTCCTAGTAATGATAAAAAAGTACAAATAGCTAATATTTCTAATTTTGGAAAGGTTGGGTCTATTACAGTATGATGAAACATAGCCCCAACAAAGACACCCATAAGGGTTCCACCAATCATTCCTTCGACGGTTTTTTTTGGTGATATTTCTTCTAATAATTTATGTTTACCAATAAGCATTCCTGTGATATAAGCAAATATATCGGTAACCATCGGTATTAGAAGTAAGAATATTAGTAAATTTAAATCAATTGAACGAACTAAAATTAAAAGTGACATAGAAATACCTAGAAATAATAAGGCTCCAATCAAGAAAAAGGCATCATTAATACTGTATTTTGAACGTTCATGATAAAATACAGTTGGTATCAAAAAAGACATAAATAAAGCCGATAAAATGCGATAATCCAAAGTAAAGACATTAGAAATATCTTTTGAATTAGCCATAATTATTACGGTTATAAAAATATATGCAATTAACTGAATAAAAATTGGTAATTGTTTTTTGGTAGATTTGGTATCTAAAAACTCTTTTAAGGCAATAATTGCAATAATATAAACACCAATGTTAAAGGCTGTACCACCAACAGCAATTAAAGGAATTATAATAGCAAGCGCGATAATCGCACTAATTATTCTTTTTTTCATAATCAATACCTCCAAATCTACGATCACGTTTAGTATATTCTAAAATCGCTTTATCAAATTCTTTTTCATCAAAATCCGGAAAATAAGTTTTTGGAAAATAGAATTCCGCATATGAATTTTGCCAAAGCATAAAGTTACTTAAGCGTTGTTCACCACTTGTTCTAATCATTAAATCAACAGGAGGCAAATCATGATATAGATATTTACTAAAATTATCTTCATTTAAATCATCAATATCTAATTTACCTTCATTAACATCTTTAACAATTTTTTTAGTGGCATCGACTATTTCCGCATGACCACCATAATTGAAACAAATATTAAATACACGATCTTGATAATCTTTTGTTTCTTCTTCTATTTCGCGCATAGCTTTAATAACTTTTGGCGAAAGATTTTCTTCTCGTCCTGAGAAAATAGCTTTTATTTTTTCTTCATGACAAAATTCTAGTATTTCTTTTAATTTACCTACTAATAAATTCATTAAAAAGCTGACTTCTTGTTTGCTTCTTTTAAAGTTTTCTGTAGAAAACAAATAAGCACTTAAATATTTAATATTTTTAGAAAATATATAGGCACTTAATTTTTTGACATTCAAAAATCCCTCGTTATGCCCTTCACTTCTAGACATTCCTCTTTCAGTAGCCCATCTACCATTACCATCAACAATAATGGCAACATGGTTAGGAACTTTTAATTTTGAATAATCCATTTTACTACCTCACTATCCAATATTAATTATAATATATTTTTGCTTTTAAAACAACGTTATTAATAATTTTTAAAGAGGTTTACAAAAAATAATAAAGTTATTTATAAAGAAAAAAAGTATCACTTGGATACCTATTTCATTTGTTTTGCTACTTCTTCGGCAAAGTTTTCTTCTCTTTTTTCCATACCTTCGCCTACTTCATAACGGTACATAGCAACGATTTTACCACCGTTATTTTTAGCGTATGTTTTAACATTGATATCACTATCTTTAACGAATGGTTGTTCTTCTAGGCAAATTTCTTTATAGAATTTATTAAGTCTACCTTGAACCATTTTTTCAGCAATTTCAGCTGGTTTACCTTCGTTCATAGCTTGCTCTTTTAAAACAGTTTTTTCTTTTTCTACTTCTTCAGCTGGAACGTCAGCTTCACTTACATAACTTGGACGCATAGCAGCAGCATGCATAGCAATATCTTTAGCAACCGTACTATCAGTTCCTTCAGTTACGATTAAAACAGCAATTTTACCACCCATGTGGATGTATTCACCAAAGCTTTCATTGTCTTTTTTAGTTACTTTAGCGAATCTTCTTAGTGATAATTTTTCTCCAATTT
Source organism: Candidatus Coprosoma sp. (assembly GCA_963928595.1). Classification (GTDB taxonomy): domain Bacteria; phylum Bacillota_I; class Bacilli_A; order RF39; family UBA660; genus Coprosoma. The sequence goes on from CAWVFK010000027.1 coordinate 6,019, forward strand.
TAGCTGTTTTAGCAACAATTAAATCATTAATTGTTCCATTTTCATATGGTAAGTTTAAAGCTTCTTCTACTGTTTTAGCATCACTTTTAATAATAGTTTTTAATGTTTCACTTACTAATTCTTGGAATTCAGCATTTTTAGCAACGAAATCTGTTTCAGAATTCATCTCTAAAATAACAGCGTCATTTCCTTCAGTTAAAATAGCAGCAACACCTTCAGCGGCAATTCTATCAGCTTTTTTAGCAGCTTTTGAAATACCTTTTTCTCTTAACCAATCAACAGCTTCATCGATACTACCGTTAGTAGCTTCTAGAGCTTTTTTACAATCTAGCATTCCTGCGCCTGTTTTCTCTCTTAGTTCTTTGACTAAACTTGCACTAATCATATTTTATCCTCCCTTTTTTATTAAAAAAGATGACTATTAGTCATCTTTATTTACTATTTTAAAGCTTCGATTAATTCAGCTTTTTTCATTGTAGAATATCCTTTAACTTCTTTAGCTTTAGCTAATTCACGAAGTTCAGCTACAGTTTTAGTTGTTAAATCTTCTTTTTCGGCTTTTTTAGGTTCAGATTTAACTTCTTTAACTTCTTTTTTAGCTTCTTCTTTAGGAGCTTTTTCTACTTTTTCAGATGACTTACTAAAATTCTTTTTATCAGATTTACGATCAAATCTTGGCTTTCTGTCTTCTTTACGTTTAACGGTTTCTAAGGCTTTTTTCATAATGTCTTCGCCTTTTTCATCTTTACGGTTATCGCTTGTGTAATCAACGATTTTACCACCATTAGCTTCAACGATAGCGTTATTCATAACACCAACGATTAGTTTAACTGCTCTGATAGCATCATCGTTACCAGGAATTACATAATCAACCATATCTGGATCACAGTTAGTATCAACGATACCAAATACTGGAATATTTAATTTTCTAGCTTCTCTAATAGCGATTTCTTCTTTAGATGGATCAACAATAAACATTGCTTGTGGTAATTTATACATATCTCTAATACCAGCTAATAATTTGTTTAACTTGTTGTATTCCTTTTTGATATGAACAACTTCTTTTTTAGGTAGAAGTTCGAATGTTCCATCTTTTTCCATTTTTTCGATTTGTTCTAATCTTTTAACTCTTCTTCTAATTGTTTTGAAGTTAGTTAATGTTCCACCTAACCATCTTTCGTTAACGTAAAATGAATCAGATCTTAAAGCTTCTTCTTTAACCGCTTCGGCAGCTTGTTTTCTAGTTCCAACAAATAGAACTTTACCGCCATTAGCAGCGATTTCTTTTAAAGCAGCATAAGCTTCTTCAATTTTTTTAGCAGTTTTTTGTAAATCGATAATGTAAATATCATCTCTAGCTGTAAAGATGTACTCTTTCATTTTAGGGTTCCATCTTTTGGTTTGGTGTCCGAAGTGAACACCAGCTTCTAATAAATAACTCATTGACACAACGGCCATACTTCATTCCTCCTTTTGTTATTATCCTCTGAATATTTTAACAAGTGCACCACCTTGAAAGGCACTAGGCACACAAATCCATATTCATGTGTTTGAACAAGATGGTCAAATTAAATTTAACCTTAATTTTCAAGATTGTATCACAAAGTTTAGCTTTTGTGAATGTTTTTGAGTTTTCTTGAAAATTTGTTCTTAAAAAAAGCCAATAATATTATAACATAATTATATGATTTTACAACAATTATTTTTACTATTTTTCCTTATTTTATAAAGATATTTTAAGTTTATGTTTTAAATTGTACTTTTTTAAGAACAAAGGTCAAAATAAATTTTGACATTAGCTTACCTCACGGTAAGCTCTTTCTACTTCAACAGGACCTAAGGCTCCTCCATAGACCAGTATCGGATAGTCGCTACCCTAATTTATATTTTACTTATGTCAAAATTTATTGATTAGATAGTTGTTCTATTACTTTCATATATATTTTTAATCCTTCAAACATTATATTAACTGCTGCATTATAATCACGATTATGCTCTGTATGGCATACTGGACATTCCCAACTTCTTATACTTAAATCTTTAACTTCTTTATTTTGATAATTGCATATATTGCAAAGTTGACTACTTGGATAATATCTATCTATTTGTATTAATCTTTTGTTATTCCAATTAGCTTTATATTTAAGTACTCTAATTATCTCTGAGATTGGGTTTTCGTTTAAGCCTTTGGCTATATAGTGATCTTTCTGCATACTTTTTACATCTAAATTTTCAGTTACTATAATATCATTTTCGTTTATTAGCTTGTTTGTTATATCATGTATCATATGCTTTCTTGCATTTCTTATTTTTTGATATAATCTTTGTATTTTAAGTTTCATCTTATATCTATTTTTACTTCCAGGTTTACATCTTGATATTCCTCTTTGTAAGCCAATCATTCTTTTTGTGTTTAGTTTTATATTATTTTCTATTTTCTCATTAAATGATGTCACTATTAAATCTTTTATTCCTAAATCTATGCCTATTATATTTGTTGGAACAAATGATGGTCTAATAAGTTCTTCTTCGATTAAGACACTTACATAATATTTACCGGCATCTTTTTTAATTACTGCACTCTTAATATTACCAAGTATTACTTCTTTATTTCTATATCCTCTTATCTTTACTTCTTTTAATTTTGGTAAAGTGATTGTTTTATTTTTTAAATCTAGTTTTATACTATTATAATTATTTCCTTTATAACTACTTTTTATATTATTAGTTTTATAACTTTCA
>CAWVFK010000028.1:0-8598 GCA_963928595.1 Candidatus Coprosoma sp.
ATAGATTTAGGAATAAAAGATTTAATAGTAACATCATTTAATGAGAAAATAGAAAACAAAATAAAACTAAACACTAAAAGAATGGTAGGCTTGCAAAGAGGAATATCTAGGTGTAAAAAAGGAAGTAAAAACAGATATAAAATGAAGCTTAAAATACAAAGATTATATCAAAAAATAAGAAACGCAAGAAAACATATGATACATGATATAACAAATAAACTAATAAATGAAAATGACATTATAGTAACTGAGAATTTAGATGTTAAAGGAATGCAGAAAAATCACTATGTGGCAAAAGGCTTAAATAAAAACCCAATATCAGAAATAATCAGAGTACTTAAATATAAAGCTGATTGGAATAACAAAAGAATAATACAAATAGACAGATATTATCCGAGTAGTCAAATATGTAATGTTTGCAATTATCAAAATAAGGAAGTAAAAGATTTAAGTATAAGAAATTGGGAATGTCCAGTATGTCATACAGAGCACGAACGTGATTATAATGCCGCAGTTAATATAATGTTTAAAGGTTTAGAAAAATACATGTTATATCTAGAGCAATCTATCTAATCATAAATTTTGACATAAATAAAATATAAATTAGGGTAGCGACTATCCGATATTGGTCTATGGAGAAGCCTTAGGTTTCTGTGAAGTAGAAAAAGCTTACCGTGAGGTAAGCTAATGTCAAAATTTATTTTGGCATTTTGTTCTGTGGAAGCATGAAAGTAAAGGATAAAATTTTAGAGGTGGCTGATAAATTAGAAAAAGAAGGTTATAATGTTTTATTACCTATTGAATGTATGCGTAGTGAAGATAAACTGATTGCTTCGAGAGCTCATTTCGATAGGATAGCTAATCCAGAAAATGAAATAATCTTAATAGTTAATGAAATTAAAAATGGTATAGAAAATTATATTGGACCTAATAGTTTTGCTGAAATTGCTTTTGGATTTTATTTTCGTAAGAAGGTTTATTTATTAAATGATATTTATGAACCATATAAAGATGAATTAATTGGATGGAAAGTTATGCCATTAAAAGGTGATTTAAATGGAAAAAAAAAATAATATGAGTTAGTTTCATATTATTTTTTGTATGTTTTGTTAATATGCATTAATTCATAAAATTCGTCTAAATCTTTAATATATGTGTGCCAAGCTGAACTATAATTTGGATTATAAGCTGTGGCTTCAATAATAGTATTTGGTTTATTAAATAAGTCTTTTAAATATTGATAGTGGTTTTTAAAAAATTCTTTTTGTTGGGAAGTTAGACTAGTAGCTGTTTGAATAATATATATTGGATTATTTGGTGGCATAACATCATGAAAAATAAAGATTAATCCTTCTGAACTGAGTCTTATAGTATGATAATATATATGGTGAACGTTAAAATTGTAATTTCGCTCTTGGAACCATTTTTGAGGAATAATATCTTTTTGAAAAGCGGTGTCATGGTAGTTGTCGCTAGTTAACTTGCGCTGATTTATTTCTTGTTGTTTTCCAAATGGATAATAATTACCATCTTCAGTAATTACTAGTCCTTTTACTGCTTCTAAGTCTAACATATTTTAACTTTCTTTTGGAAGATTTTTCTTTTTTCTTTTAGAATAGAAGATGATGATAGCAGCTATGAAAATAATACCTAAAACAATAACGGCTATATGAGAATAATTATCCATAATTTCTAATATGCTAGTCCAGTTTTCACCAACGATACTACCAGCAATTGTTAAGGCAGCATTCCAAATTAGAGAACCTAATGTGGTATAGATTAAGAATTTTTTCATTGGCATTTCACTCATTCCGGCTGGAATAGAGATAAGACTTCTAATTACGGGAATAAATCTACAGAAAAATACGGTTTTATTTCCTTTAGTGTCAAACCATTTATCCGCTTTGTCGATGTCTTCTGGTTTTAATCTAAGTAGTTTACCAGGTTTACTGGTGATGATTTTTTTTAGTCTTTCTTTATTTAATATTTTACCGATATAATATAAGATTATAGCTCCTAGGACAGATCCTAAGGTTGAAGCTATGATAACTCCAATTACACTCATTGAAGTATAAGTGGTCATGAAACCACCAAATAGTAAGATTACTTCAGACGGAATTGGTGGAAAGACGTTTTCGATTGTAATTAAAAGAAATACACCAATATAACCAAAATTATTCATGATTTGAATTATTAATTCTTGCATATGTACACCTCGCTTTTTAAGTATAACATGAATTTTTGGTATGTTCAACAATGTGACAAAATTGTAATGATATGTAAGTGTAAAAGATGGTATAATGATATAGCTTAGTTTATAATTGAATTAGAGGTGAGGGGGATGTTTGAAGATGTTTTATGGGCATTTTTAGCCTTTTTAATTTTATTTTTATTTTTTGCATTTGTTGCTTTTATTAAGTGGATTAGAGGTAAAAAATGAGTTATTTAGAGGCAATTAAGATAGCTTTCTTAACATTTCCTTTTTTAGCCTTTTTATTTACTATTCCTTTTATATTATGGCAATATCATAAATATGGTTCAATTAATAAACTGAGAGTTTTAATTATTTATTCATTTATTCTTTATATGATATCTGTATACTTTTTAGCTATTTTTCCACTTCCGGATAGAGATAGTATAGATATGAATAGTCCAGTAGCTCAATTAATTCCGTTTACTTTTGTTTTGGATATTATAAAAGAAAGTGCGGAGATAAATAATGTTTGGATGTTGTTCCAAAATTCTAGTGTTTATACGGTTTTATTTAATATTTTAATGTTTATGCCATTTGGAATGTATTTAAGATATTATTTTAAAAATGATTTAAAAAAGACAATATTATTTAGTTTTATATTTAGTTTATTTTTGGAGATAACTCAATTAACTGGTTTATATTTTATATATCCGCATCCATACCGTCTATTTGATGTTGATGATTTAATGATTAATACTTTAGGTGGCACTATTGGTTATTTGGCTATGGGAATATTTATAAAGTTTTTACCGTCTAGGGATAATATAGATTCTAAGTCTTTTGAGGAAGGTAAAAAAGTTAGTGGTCTTAGACGAATGACAAGATTTGGTTTAGATGTTTTTCTATGGCTTATTTTTACGGGAATTTTAGGCTTTTTTGTGAATATAAATTATATATCATTTATTTCATTAATTATTTATTATGTAATTATTCCATTTATTTTTAATGGTCAAACGTTAGGAAGTAAATTTTTAAATATGCGATTAGTTTTTCCTAATAAGCGATTGTTAAGATTATTTTTGAGAATTGTTTTAATAATTTTGTATTATGCGATAATACCATTTGGTTTAGGATTTTTGTTTATTTTTGCAATAAAACATTTTAGTATACCTAATATATTAGTGTTTGTAATGGGAGCAGTATACGTTTTATTACTTGGTGTATTTTATTTAGTAAATGTGACTAATATATTTAAAAGGAGAATTTTGTTTTATGATAGAGTTTTAAAAGGAGAGTATGTTAGTACGATCGGTGAAGATGATTTGCATGGTAGTGATGAAAAATAACAATAAAACTTCGTTTTAGAAATATAAACGAAGTTTTTATAATGGTTTATAATTTTTTATAATGCTTTCTGCAACTTTAATACCATCGATAGCTGAAGTTGTAATACCGCCAGCATAGCCCGCACCTTCACCGCATGGATATATACCTTGAATATTTGAGGTATAGTTTTCATCTCTTAAGATTTTAATTGGTGAGGATGTGCGTGATTCACAAGCGGCTAAAATAGCATCATCAGAGTCAAATCCTTTAATTTTAGTACCAAAATTTTGAATACCTTCGATTAAAGCTTCTGAAATATATGGTGGAAAAATGTCTCTTAGATTAGTTAAGGTGTAGTTTCCTTTAAAAATTGGGTTTATGGAATTAAAGTTTTCACTTGGTTTATTGTGGATAAAATCTTTAAATAATTGAACGGGGATATTGCCATTACCAATTTCGTAGGCTTTTTTTTCTAACTTTCTTTGAAATTCAATACCATCTAGTGGATTTTTACCATAGTCTTCTGGTGATATTGTAACGATGATGGCACTGTTAGCATTTTTACTTTCGCGATTATGATTACTCATGCCGTTTACTACTAACATGCGTTTTTCAGATGAAGCATTTACAACATAACCACCCGGACACATACAAAATGAATAAACACCTCTTTTTTTAGATGTTTGATAGGTTAATTTGTATGAAGCGGGCGGGAGATTTAAGTGATTGGAGCCATACTGTGAATAGTTGATTAAAAATTGTGGGTGCTGGATACGAATACCAACCGCAAATGGTTTAGGTATTATGTTTAGTCTTTGTTTTAATAGCATTTCAAAAGTGTCACGGCTACTATGACCTAAAGCTAAAACTAGATTTTCACAAGGAATTATTTCTTGATGATTAATTTCGATATGGGTTAATTTGTTTTTATCGGTTATGATATTAGTTAAACAAGTATTGTATTTTATTTGACCACCCATGTTTATTATTTCATCTATCATATTTTTTACAACATCTCTTAATAAATCAGTTCCGATATGTGGTTTGTTTAAGTATAAAATGTCTTTGGGGGCGCCATGCTTAACAAAGATTCTTAGAACTTCTTTACCACGGTTAAATTTATCTTTAACGGTTGTATTTAGTTTGCCGTCGGAAAATGTTCCGGCACCGCCTGCTCCAAACTGAACATTAGAATTTAAATTTAGTTTTCCGGTTTTCCAAAAATTTTCTACAGTTTTAACACGATGATCAACGTCTTCACCACGTTCGATAATTAAGGGCTTATATCCAGCTTTTGCTAACATATATCCCGCAAATAATCCGGCTGGACCACTACCGACAATAATAATTTGGTGGTTTAAAGGATTATTTCCTGGTTTAGGTAGTTTGTAAGTTTCATCTGGTGTTTCAGTAAGATCTCTTAAATGGTGTTTTAATATTTGTTTTTCATTTTTGATATTGGCATCTATTTCATAAACATACATTAAATTATCTTTGTTTCTGGCATCGATAGATTGTTTATTAATTTTAAAATCTAGGATATCATTTTCTTTAATTTTTAATTTTTTAGCTATTTTAGTTTTTAAATCATTTTCACTATGGTCAATTGGTAATTTTATTTGTCTTATTCTAAGCATTATCTCACATTCTTTCCGGCTATGATACCACTCATCCAAGCCCAACCTAAGTTATATCCACCGCAGTCACCATCAATATCGATAATTTCACCGGTAAAATATAAATTTTTAACTTTTAATGATTCTAAAGTTTTACTATTTATTTCGGTTAAAGGAATACCGCCTGAGCATACTTGAGCGTGATCTAAGGTGTGGGCACTTAAAATTTTGATTTGAAAATCAGTTAATGTTTTAATTAGATTATTTAATTCATTATCAGTTAAGGTATTTAAAAGTAAATCTCTTTTTAAATGAGCTTTTTTAATAATAATATCTACGAGTTTATAGTGCAGGATGCCTTCTAATAATTCACTGATGGTTTTGTGGTAGGAATTTTTATTTAAAGTTTGTAGAAAGGTTTTAGGATTATTGGTAAGTGGTAAGAAGTTGATACTGATAATGACATTTTTGTTTTGATTTAAAGCTTTAGTAGCTTCACCACTTAAATTAAATATACATATGCCACTAAGCCCATAGTTAGTTAGTTGAATTTCACCAATTTCACTTTTAATATAATTATTATCGATTAATAAACTTGCTTTAACGTCAGTTCTGATGCCACTCCAGTTTTTGAAATAAATTTCATTTCCTTTTAACTGAACTAAGGAAGGAAGTGGCGTGATAATATTATGACCTAGTGATTTGGCTAGTTCATAGCCTAAGCCGTCAGAGCCTGTTTTAGGTGAAGCTTTAGAACCTGTAGCCATAATAATGTTTTTGGCTTTAATATTTTCTTGGCCTGGATTAATAATAAAGCACTCTTTTTTAATTATTTTTTCCACAGTAATATCGTTTATGATTTTGACATTTAATTTTTTGCATTCTGAAAGTAAGGCGTTTTCAACAGTAAAAGCTTGATTAGAAAAAGGATAATAATATCCGTTTTTAGTTTTATAAGTTAAACCTAAAGAATCAAAAAACTTTAAAATACTATTTTTTCTTTCGTCGGTAATAAATTCTTTTAATAAATTTGGAGTAGATGAGTGAAAATGGGATAGATCTACATCGGTGTTCCAAAAATTACATCTTCCATTACCCGTAATTAAAATTTTTTTACCACATTTATTATTTCTTTCAATGAGTGTGACATCTTTGCCATTTCTAGCGGCTGTAATAGCGGCTGTTAAACCAGAGGCCCCACCACCAACAATAACAACTTCTTTCATTTAAATCACCATAATTATTATAACATAAAGGTATATTATAATACGAGATAAATGTTATATGCTTAATAAACTGATGTAGTTATGTAATTCTTGAAATAAACTTAATTTTATGTTATTATGTATATAGATGAGAGAAATCTCATAAAATAAAAAAGGGAATACTTAACACTCCAAAGTTGAGTACTCGCCCAATTATTGGTCTAGCACTTAATCTACTGCTGAAAGTAAATTGAGTGCTTTTTCTTTTTATAATTCATTATTGAAATAATAAAATTATAAGTAGAAGGATGATAATGATTAAAGCAAAGATTAAAAAATCTTTTTTAGTCATCTCCCCACCTCCCTTCGGAGGCAAGCACTCAACTGTTAATGTATTCCCTATATACATTATATAATATAACTATTCGTTACACAAGTAAACATTTATGAAAATGGTTAATTAATTTGGAATAAAATTAGAGGTATGTTATAATTTATTTAGAGGGTGATTATATGCATTTTCTTAAAAGTTTTGTAGCAGGTTTATTTACTTTAGTTTTTGGAGTTTTGGTGGTTGCGACTATATGTGTTTTTAGTATAAGTGCTTTTGCGACTAAAGATAATATTGTGGATAAGATGCAGGATACGGACATATTGACTGAAGTTAAAAAAATTAGAAATAGCGGTAGTACCGAAGGTGCTAGTGGAGTTACGCAAGTTATTGATGAGATGTATTCTTTAGCTTCACAATTTTCAGTTTCTGAAGAAGTGGTTGATCAGATTATCGATTCTGATTTAACTAAAGAGATTATTGGTGAAGCGGTTGGAAATTTAACTGATTATATGGTTAATGGTAAAGATACAAAGGTGTTGTCGGAAGAAGATGCTTATAATTTAATAAGTGATAATTTAGATGAGGTTTTAAAAGAAAATGATCTATCAATTGATGAAGGTCAAAAAGAAAAGTTTTTAAGAGAAGTGGAAAAGCAACTTCCAGATATTATTGAAGTTGTTCCTACTTCTGAGGATTTACTTGGAAGTAGTTATGGCTCTGATATAGAAAGAATTCAAATAATTTTTAGCGATAATACAAAAATACTTTTATGTGCGAGCTTAGTTATAAGTGGTGCGATAGTAATTATTCTTAAGAGAAAAGAATTTGAATGGTGTGCAAATTTAGGTGTTGCATTATTGATTGCTGGTCTTGTGACGATAGGAATATCATTTGTTATGCCGGGAATGGTTATTGATATGATGAGAACAACAGATTTGTCAATGTTTGTCTCATCTTTAACAGATGCCCTTGCACAGCCTATTTTATATAGTGGTGTAGGAGTGCTTGTTTTAGCAATTATTTTATTTATCTTTTATAAGATTATGGAAAATAAAAAAATTAAGAGTTAAACAATTTCTTTGTCTAACTATTTTTTGTTAGTTCTATTTAATATATAATCAGTACTTACCCCATAAAAATCAGCTAATTTAATTAATAAATCAATTGGTATATCTCTTTTACCACTTTCGTATAAACCATATTGTTGTCTAGTTATTTTTAAGATTCTAGCGACTTCTTTTTGATATAAATCGTTATCTATGCGCAAATCTTTAAGTTTCTTTAAATACATCTTCTTGGCACCCCTGATAAAATTTTATCAAGAATTTATTTGAATTCATTGACAGGCATTCATTTGAATGCTAATATTGAATTATAGGATAATAATGTAACAGATGGTGTTGTTGTTTGTTATATATTGTGAATAATTTATTTTTTATTATTTATAATAAGAAGTAGTAAGGAGAAAGGAAAAATGAGAAAAAAATTTAATAGTACCCAAAGGAATTATATAATAGCAGGACTATGTATGATATTAGTCATAATGGGTGTGGGCTATGCGGCATTTAGTAGTCAACTTAGAATAAGTGGAACAAGTAATATAACAAGTAATTGGAGTGTAAAAATAACAGATATCCAAAGTAAAATAGTAAGTGGAACACCAGCAAACGCATCAGAACCAACACATACTGATACAACAGCAACCTTTAGAACAACACTAACAAGCCCAGGAGATACAATGCAATATGATGTAACGGTATCAAATGAAGGAGATATCGATGCGAAATTAGATAAAATAACAGTACCAGAAAGTACAAATCCAGCCATAGGATTTGAAGTGACAGGAATAGAAGAAGGATCATTATTAGAAGCAAAACAAACAGCCATACTTACAGTAACAGTAAAATATAATGATGTAACAGA
>CAWVFK010000029.1:0-2712 GCA_963928595.1 Candidatus Coprosoma sp.
AGCTACTAATGAGTTTGCGATTAAGTTTAGATTTAGACTTAAATACGCTTATAATTTATTCTTATTATTCGCAATTAGTATTATTAAATTTTAATTAAGGGCTTTATAAAGAGCTCTTTTTTTGTTATAATTTATTTGATGTCTATGTAGCTCAGTTGGATAGAGCAACCGCCTCCTAAGCGGTAGGTCGGCAGTTCGAATCTGCCCAGGGACGCCATTTGAATTTAAGCCCGATGGGGCTTTTAATATATGGAGGAAATGTATGCCAAAAATAGTTAATACATTTGATGACTTTTTTGATGAAGATATAGAGGATGAAACAATTAGCAATAAGTTATATGAGGGAGTTCAAAAAAGTATTAAATTAAAAGATGTGACTTTTGAAGATTGTATTTTTAGAAATGTTGATTTTTGCACAATTGAGTTTGATGGCGTTGATTTTGTAAATGTTATTTTTGAAAATTGTGATTTGTCTAATAAACATATGGATGAAAGATTGATAAAAGAGGTATTATTTAAAAATTGCAAATTAATTGGTTCGACTTTTATAGATAGTTTTATTCGAAATACTGAGTTTATTGATGTAAGTGCAAGATATATTAATATGGCTGGGGCTAAAATAAATAATGTGAAAATTAGTGATAGTGATTTTTCCGAAAGCTCTTTTGTAGAAACAAAGGCTGTAAATTTGGTTTTATCAGATGTTAAGTTTACTAAAGCTGAATTTTTAAGATCATCATTAAATGGAATAGATTTTTCTTCTTCTGATATTTCTGATGTCATGTTTGATATGATGAGTGTTAAGGGAATAGTCATTAATCACTTTCAATGTGCTGATATAGTACATTTACTTGGAGTTATGGTTAAGTAAAAATATTGTATCAATAATGCTATAGTGTATATTTATATTTTACTGTTTTATGCAGATAATCATTTAATTTGTATAAAAAGGTTCTATAGTATGTTATAATTTAATTAGATGTTTTAAAATTTATGATTATTAAAGTGGGGTGTAATAATGAATGATGATTTAGTACATGAAATGCGTTTAGTGCAGGAAAAAGCAGAGACTTTGCGAAAAGCATGGTATAGATATCGAGATTATTTAGAAAAAAATCCAGATAATGAAACTTTAAAAAAAAGAGTTAATGAGTTAAAGGAAAAATATATGGATTTGGTGAATGAAGGAGAGGCAATTAGTAAAATACTTAGAAGAAGAGAAGAAAGAATAAAGCTAGAAGAGAATAAGAAAAGAAGTCAAAATGGTGGTTTACAGGTTTACCTTGATGGAGATGTAGCTCATGTTATTGATCCTGATGGTCAAACGGTTCAAGAAGATCCTACTGTTAAGCCTAAAGTCATTCAAGGAAAAAAATTGAGTGATTTTAAGGAGACTAAAAGTAAAAAAATTGATGAAAAAAATTCTTTTGGAATTACATATATAGGTGGAAAGCATTTTAGACCCAATAATTTAAACTCAGAATATGCGGTTTTTAAAAAAGATGGTTATATACATGTTGTTGGTAATTTTACTAGTGACTGGTTAAGGGATAATTATATTCAATTAGTTGGTGACATGGCTAATGATAAAGATATTAAGAGTATAAAACTTTGGAATAGATTAGAAATTGGTGATACTCCTTTGGATGGCTTTGATGCGAAGGTTAGAGTAAATAATAATGGTAATATTGAAATTATAGGAAATGTCGATAACCTTGAATATCATAATCAATTTTTAGGCAATGATTTAGGAGAAAGAAAAGAAGGAAAACATTTTAAAAGTACTGTTACAAGCGATATTTCAGGTGATGTTCAAGATAAAGAAAATGTTTCTAGTTTGAATTCTATTCCTAAAATAGAAGATGATGAAAAAGATATGTCTGGCTTAGATGTTATTCCTGATGGTTCTGATTTTGTTGATTTAAGTAACGGTGCTGAGGAAATGGTACCGGTTAGAGGTAGAAAAATTACTCGTAAAAAAGCTAAACCATCTTTGATAAAAAGAGGTATAGAAAAATTTAAGGGATTGAAAAATTGGCAAAAAGTGGCAATTGTTGCTGGAGTAATTGTGATTGTGGGGGTTGGTGTGTTTGTCGTTGGACCACAAATTATGAATGGAATTAATCATTTGTTGAATCCTGAAAATGTTAATGTGGCAAATCAAGTGACTCAAGCAACAGCAACTGTTCAAGATACTGCATCACAAGTTTCTCAATCCATAGATTATTCTAGTATGGGTGGGGCTGGACATACAGTGTTTAGTAATGCGGCTGATGCTGCTAATAATGTGAATGGAGTTGTTTCTAATCAATGGTTTAGTAATAATCCAGTAGATGTATTTAATACAGCTACAAATAGTTATATGGGGTTAACTCCAGACCAGCTTAATGATCCTAACTTGCTTGCAGAATTAGCTAAAGATCCTAATAATACAATGTTATTTGGTAATAGCATTTCTGATCCTTCTGGATTTATTGGTTTGGATGATGTGGTTAATACGGTTACAAAAATAAGATAAAGGGGATGTATTGATGGAAAATGGTTTACACACTGTTGTGGAATTTGGAGAAAATGATAAATGGTTTGTGTTGGCTGAGAAGGTTATAAATGGTTCTAAATATAGTTATTTAGTTAGAGTCAATCAAACTGAAGATGATTTTATAGATGAATATCAAGTCGTTAAGAGTTATTTTGATGGAAATGATGAATATA
>CAWVFK010000030.1:0-12954 GCA_963928595.1 Candidatus Coprosoma sp.
TAGATAAATTTGTAGTATCAATAGTTTGAGTAAAATCATATTTTTCCCAAAAACCGCTATCTTTTTCTTTTTGATCACGTTCTTTTAATTTTTTTAAAGTAATTTCATAACTCTCGCCATTCATCAGCGTTTTTCTTTTAACCCTCTCGTCAAAATCAGTTTTTAAAAAAATATGATAATCCACTTCTGGATAAGCCACAACTGGTCTTCTTGCATTAAGCAAAACATTACTTTCACATTTTAAATCATCCACTATGTTTCTTAAAGCATCATTTAAAGAATCACCGACAATTGATCCAACCATCACTGTATCCATATTCATTTTTGGGGTGTTTAAAACCTCATAACTATAAAAATTACCATTAATCCCTACTTCCACTTTATTACAGGTAATTTTATAAGTAAAATCAATCTGTTGTTGCAACTTTCCATTTAAAACGAATTTCCTAATACCATCTTCATCCAAAGATAATTCGTTTGTTAAATAATAAGTAAGTGGTCTAAATAAAAAGCCAAAATCAAAATAGATTAACTCATTACCCCTTTTTAATAACTCTTCACTTATAGTAGTTTTCCCGCTTCCAGAATAACCACTAATTGCAATCACCTTATACATATTTCCTCCTCCAATTTAAATGTATCACAAATTAAATTCTTGGAAAAATACCAATATTTTATACAAATATAACTAATAATCATTCATATAAAAAAATTTTAAAATGATATACTTTCTAGTAATTGCTATTAAAAAAAGTAATAAAAAAATAACATTTTTTCATGTTATTTCAAATATTCATCTATAAAACGTCTAGGCGCTTCAGTCAAATTTCTTTCTTTACATATTAAATTCAAAGATATTTCAGGAAGTTCCTCGTATATTTTTACCTCTTTTAAATTACCACATTCAATATCACTCTTCACCATATCCCTCAAAATATAGCCAATTCCAAGTCCTTTTTTTACCATACTATAAATAAGTTCACTCGTTTCTATTGAAAGAACATTATTGAAAACAGTATCATTTTCTTTAGCTAAATTATTTAAATATTGTCTATGTGAACTATGAGAAACCGGTAATATTAACGGTAGTGATTCTAAATCTTTTAAATGATATTTTTCTTTCTTAGGCAAAAGATTTAAATCAGGCAAAACTATAAAAGTATGTGTAAAAGTGTCTAAAGGATTGACATCAAAGCCATCTAGTTCATCTTTTGCTGAAACAGAATCCAAAACAAAGTCAATTTCATTATTAGAAAGCATTTTTAATAACTCACTACTAGGCCTATCAATAATAACAATATCAATTTTATTATATTTTTCATGAAAAGCCGCAATCTTATCAAGTAAATAAAATGAAGCCACATTAGATCTTACACCAATAGATAAAGAACCCGTTTCTAAATTCTTATTTTCCAGCATCTTCTTCTCTGCTTGCCTAAAATTTCCTAAAGCTTCTTCTACTAACACATATAGTTCCTTACCTTTTTCAGTTAAAATAATACCATTTAAAGTCCTATAAAATAACATTGCATTAAGTTCACTTTCTAAATTTTTAAGTGCTTTACTTATTGCCGGCTGTGACAAATACATATTTTTTGCGGCATCCGAAATACTATGATATTGTGCCACTTCATAAAAAATTCGATATAAATTTAAATTGATATTCTTATCCATGTTTGCATCCTTTCCTTAAATCAATGACTTAATTTCTTCATCCTTACCATTTTCACTATAAATAAGTTTACCTGAACTTAAAACAATAATATGTTTTCTTTCCATTTCTTTTAAACCGTGAATGATAATCTTAAAATTCTGTTTTCTGTTTTTAAAGTTTCTAGTAAATTCATTAAATTGCTCATCAGTTATTGATAAATTATCTTTTTCCTCATAAGCCTTCCCTCTAATTGGTAAAAACCTAATTATCTTCCAATAATCTATATCATACCTACAAATTTCCTCATAAAATTCATCCATAAAGCCAATATTACCATTAAATAACACAGTATTTAATTGTAATATTATATCAGGATTAATTTTCTTTATTTTTTTTAAAAGTTTTGAAACATGAGCATAATAATCTTTTCCAATACCATATTTTTCATTAAAATCATCATAAATAAAATCTAAAGAAATAATTAATCGATCAACATTTTGAATTTTTTCTTCCAAATTATCAACATTAACAGTCGTTAAATTAGTATTAACAGAATTAATAATTCCGTATTCTTTACTTTTCTTTAATAAATGAGGCAAATCTTTATACAAAAATGGTTCGCCACCAGTCCATGAAATCTTTTTCACACCTAGTTTAAATAAATTGTCTAAAACCTTTTCGTTTTCTTCTAAAGTCAAATCTTCCCTATTAAACTTAAAACAATACCTGCAATTTCTATTACATTTGCTTGTTATATTGTAGCATACCTTCATGATTACTCCCTTCAAACTTTAATTCTTTTATCTTAAGTAAATCAATACCATATATTTCATTATAAATAGATGTCACATCTAAAGTAGTTGCATCATCTAAAGTATATCCAAGCTTTTCTAAAGCCATAACAACGTCTTTATTAGTTTTTCCCTCTATTTCTACATAAGTTGGTATCAAAGGCCAAGAATCAATAGAGATTTCTACGTCGTCCAAAGAATAAATAATTCGGTAATTTTCTTGATAATTACGATAACTATATCCAAGTTCCTTTAAAATATCATTCATAACATCAAAATCACCAACAACCGTTTCTAACTCCATAGTTCCATCTATAGCCGCTTTATTTTTTATTTCCTTAATAGTCAAAGTAGTCTTTTTACCATTTGTTCTAAGTCTAATCCATTTATTAGGTAATATCGGATTAAAATCATATGTATATCTTCTTTGTAAAAATTCATCCTTTTTTACTGCTCCATGATCCAATAAGTTTTTAGTAAATTCCTTTATATCAATATTAAGAATAGTAACTTCTCTTTCTTTAGCCATAATACCCTCCATTTCTTCTATATTATACCGTACAATATATTTTTTTTAAAGTATAATAATATAATTAAAAATCATAGATATATAATTTTTTTATATATATTACATAGAAAAAAACTATAACTTAATCGTTATAGCTAATATTTATCCAAAAAATTATGTTTTTCATTATCTTCAAAGTATGTTATAACCTTATCTAGTTTTACATTACTTAAAGAATTAAATAAATTTCTGTCGGCATCAATATAATATTCCTTCAACGTTTTAACAAGTGTTTTCATCTCTTGACGTTTCCCTATATTCTTTTTAGTAACCGTGCACGCACAATCAATAAACTCTAATTCATTGTATCGCGTCCAATCTAAGATACTATCTTCTCTAACTAAATACAAAGGTCTAATAAGTTCCATACCCTCAAAATTATCACTTTTAAGTTTAGGCATCATTCCCGCATACATTCCATTATATATTAAATTCATCAAAATCGTTTCTAATACATCATCAAAATGATGCCCTAAAGCGATTTTATTACATCCAAGTTTCTTCGCATAATTATATAAATATCCTCTTCGCATTTTCGCGCATAAATAACAAGGATTTTTCTCTTTACTAACCACTTTAAAAATAGGGCTTTCAAATATATGAGCTTCTATATTTAATAACATCAAATTATTCTTGATTTTATTTAAAACTTCATCAGTATAACCAGGATTCATAATAATATATTCTAAATTAAATTTAACCTTACCATGTTTTTGCAATTCCTCTAAACATTTAGCTAGTAAAAATGAATCTTTACCACCACTAATACATACTGCTATTTTATCGTTTTCATCAATCAACTTATAATCGTTAATAGCTTTAACAAAAGGATGCCAAAGCGTAGGTCTGAATTTTTTTATAATACTTCTTTCAATTTCTTGACATCTATTCATTATAATCTCATCAAAGAATTTTCTTTATAGACTTTTATTTTTCTGTTGTTATCAAACCTAGCGACCTCTTGAACCGCTTCATCTAAATCGTGAAGACCAACCATACTTTCTCTAATATGACCAGCTACTGAATTAATAAAGTGTGGAGATGTTATATATTCTTCACATAAATCATCTTTATAAATTTGTAACTCAGAAATCGGTGAAGTCAAAGCACTTCTAATATCTTCCATCCGCATATTTTCCATAAAGATTTTTTTACTAAAAACCTTACTACATTCTATTGATAAAAATGTATTTCTCAAAGCATCTCTATAAATATCACTATATATATCAGGCGCACAATCTAACTCATTACCGAATGTAACTAAATCTTCAATTATTCTTTTTATCTCATCACGATCACAATTTTCTGGTAAAAATGCCTCATCTAAATTTTCAAGTGTATAAACAGGTTTTGGAATAAAACAATCCTCTAATTCGTTGTTATCAATTTCTCCAACAAACATCGTCTTACTAATATCAAATATACTATTATTAAAACAAAAAGTACCGGAAGTAATTAAAGAACTTAAATCAGAAAAGCACCCATATATAAAACAATCACGCATATCTTCAATTAAGACAATTCCATGGCAATCTTCTCTATCATTTTCGACAAAAAGTCTAGAAAAAGCATTAAAAAGCGCTTTGGGTTCAAATCCATTCGACGTGCATAAACCAGAAATACTTACTATTGGCATTTCCATTTTTTGAGCAGTAAGTTCAACCATTGTTGACTTACCACTTCCTAGCTCTCCAACTAATAAAACATTTCTTGGCCTATTTAATTTCTGATTTTGAGCAATTGTCCAAACTAAATCTTTTAAAGCATCATTTTGATTGCAAAGCAATTCATTTAATTCTTCATAAATCTTCCTTACTTCCATAAAAATCCCCCACAAATTAATTATTTTTTATGTGAACCTAATAAAGATCCTTTTTTTAGTACTTTTTTATTTTGTTTTACATCATGAGAAAGCACATCTTCAACTGCCGTTGTAACATAATGAAGGCCTTCTCCACTTTCCATAATTTGATATACAACTTTCTGAATAAAAGCATCAGAATGCATATAATCATCATCCAAATCATTTTTATACAAATTCAAAGCCGAATGAGGTGAACAAAGAGCTTCATATATTTCTTTACTTCCCATGTCATCCATAAATATTTTTCTTTGAAAAGCCTCTGCACAATAAGAAGACAAAAAACGATTTCTAATCTGATTTGTTACAAATCTAACAAACCCCACATTAGGTATTTTATTTCCTTCTTCATCAATTGTAATAGTATTATCATTAGAAATCTGACTTTGCACCACATTTAATACTGGTGAAGCAAACTGTCCATTCTGCCAATCCGTCAAAAAGTCACGTTCCTTTGGAAATAACTCTTCTGCATTAGTAGTATCAATCTCACCGATAAAAGTAATATTAGAAACATCCCAATAGCTATTTTCACCAAGTTCAAGAACCCCGGAAGCAATCATCGCATTAAATACATCAGCAGTTCCATAAATAAAACTATTTTGAAAATCATGAAGTAATAAAATTCCCTTGCCAGTACTGCTATCTCTCATCATCTGTGACACTCCATTATAAAAGAGATTAACATTAAAGCCTCCAGGCAAAAACATATTATATATCTCGCCCATCGGTATTTCCATAAGTTCAGCAACTTCTCTAAGCATCGTTGTCTTGCCACTACCACGTTCACCTATAAGTAATATATTTTGTTTCATATTATAATCAGAATTGAAATTCTTGTCTAAAACCCATATTAATTTTTTTAAAGGCTCATCTTGAATTCTCAAATTTTCTTTTAATAATTCGTAAAGTAAATATTCTTCCATGCGAATCCCCCAAACATCAAAGCCCCTTTATTAAAGTTAATCACTAAGTTTAATGTGCAACTCTTCTAATTGTTTACTTGCAACTTCACTTGGTGCCTCCGTCATCAAACAAGAAGCACTTGTTGTTTTCGGAAAAGCAATAACATCACGAATATTCTCTGTACCACATAATATCATTGTAAGTCTCTCTAAACCTAAAGCTAAACCACCATGAGGCGGACAACCATAAGTTAATGCTTTAAGTAAAAATCCAAACTTAGCCTCCGCTTCTTCCTTAGTAAATCCAAGTTCATTTAAAACCCTTTCTTGCATCTCAGGATTGTGAATTCTAAGACTTCCACCCCCAACTTCATATCCATTTAACACAATATCATAAGCTCTAGCCAAAGCATGTTCCTTATCACTTAAAGTATTTACATCTTGTGGCTGAGTAAACGGATGATGACAAGAAATATATCTGCCTTCTTCTTCACTATATTCAAACATTGGAAAATCAGTTACCCAAACAAAAGCATATTTATCTTGATTAATTAAATCCAAATCTCTAGCAACTTTACACCTCAAAGCTCCTAAAGAAGTTTTGACCATCTTTTTATCGCCAGCAATAATCAAAATTAAATCATTGTTTTTTAAGTTCAATTTATTAATTAAACTATCACTAATCTCTGGTGTTACAAATTTCGCAATACTACCTGTAAATTCACCATTATATTTTAAGAAAGCCAAAGCTTTAGCCCCATAAGTTTTTACATACTCAGTTAATTTATCGATATCTTTTCTAGAATATTTATCAGCCGCATTAAATACTAAAGCATTAATAATACCACCATCATTAATAATATTATTAAATAAACTAAAATCACTTTCCTTAAAACTGTCAGTAATATCGTAAATTGGATTCTCAAATCTTAAATCTGGTTTATCTGAGCCATATAAATTCATAGCTGTTTCATAAGTCATTCTATCAATTGGTAATTTAATTTCTATTCCTTTAACTTCTTTAAAAATATTATAAAGTAGTCCTTCAGTAATGCTCATAACATCATCTTCGTTAACAAAACTCATTTCCATATCGATTTGTGTAAATTCTGGTTGCCTATCCGCACGTAAATCTTCATCTCTAAAACATCTCGCAATTTGATAATATCTTTCCATGCCACTCATCATAAGTAATTGTTTAAAGAGTTGTGGTGACTGTGGTAATGCATAAAAACATCCCTTATTTACCCTAGAAGGTACTAAATAATCTCTAGCTCCTTCGGGAGTTGACTTACATAAAATAGGAGTTTCTATTTCCATAAAATCCAAAGAATTTAAATAACTTCTCGTACTTTGCATCACCTTATGCTTAATCATTAGTTTATCCTTTAATTCATCTCTTCTTAAATCTAAATAACGATATTTTAATCTAGTTTCCTCTAAAGCTGTCGTATTATTCAAATCAAATGGAAGTTCAACTGACTTATTTAAAACCTCTAATTCTTGAACTTCAATTTCTATCTCACCAGTTTTCAAATTCTTATTAGCTTCTTTTCTTAAAACCACCTTACCAGTAACTTTTATAACATATTCATTTTTTAAATCACTAGCTAAATCATATACATCACTTTCAGGATTAACCACTAATTGAATTATGCCACTTCTATCTCTTAAATCGATAAAAACAAGTCCACCTAAATCTCTTTTTTTATTAACCCAGCCATATAGAGTGACAATTTCACCGACATTTTTTACATTTATACTAGTATTATTAATTTTCATCTTCCTCACCTAATTTTTCATCTAAAAATTCTATTAACTCATCTAATTTAACTTTATATTCTTCTTTTGTTTCATTATTTTTAACCGTTAATATTTTACTATTAACTTCTTCTTCACCAATGATAATAATATATTTAGCATTCATTTTATCAGCCTGTTTAAAATTGCTTTTAAAGTTACGACTATTATAATCAATTTCAACATTAAAACCGCTCATTCTTAAATCATTAGCCACACTTAAAACATAAGGTTTTTGTTCACCAGCCGCACTAAAAATATAAACATCTGGACAAACAATTTCTCTAATATCTATTTTTTCAGCTTGTAGAGCTAAGAATAATCTTTCGAGTCCAACCGCAAAACCGACACCAGGCACACTAGGACCACCAATGTTTTCAACTAAATGGTCATATCTTCCACCACCAGCTAAAACATTTTGAGCTCCAAAGCCTTCGATATCAGCTACAACTTCAAACACGGTATGAGTATAATAATCTAACCCTCTAACAATATTAGAATTAACCTTATAATCAATACCCATAGCTTCTAAATATTCTTGAACCTTTTCAAAGTGCTTCTTACTTTCTTCATTTAAATAATCGGTCATCTTCGGCGCCTTTTTCATAATATCTTTATCTCCATCGACCTTACAATCTAAAATACGTAAAGGATTTTTCTCATATCTTCTTTGACAATCTTCACATAAATCATTTAAATAAGGCTTGAAATAATCAAGTAACGCCTGTCTATATTTTTCTCTAGACTCTTTATCACCTAAAGTATTGATATTAACACTTACGCCTTTTAAACCTAAAATTTTAAATAGATTACAAGCTATACCAATAACTTCCGCATCCATCATTGGATCCGCACTACCAAAAGCCTCAAAACCAAATTGATAAAACTCTCTATATCTACCAGCTTGCGGTCTTTCATATCTAAACATCGGACCTAAATACCAAGCTTTCAAAGGTAAATTTTCCGCATATAATTTGTTTTCAATAAAACATCTAACAATACCGGCCGTTCCTTCTGGACGAAGTGTTAGATTCCTATCTCCTCTATCTTTAAAATCATATGTTTCTTTACTTACTATATCAGTAGTTTCTCCCACTCCTCTATGAAAAAGTTCACTACTTTCGAATATCGGAGTTTCAAAATACTTCGCATTATATTTATCCATTAAAGCTTCTACTAACTTTTTAAAATAAAGTTGTTCTAAAGCTCTATCACCATATATATCATAAGTTCCCTTGGGTTTTTGTAACATAATAAAAACATCCTTTCACTATTAAAATTATATTGTTTTTTACTATAAAAGTCAATGAAACCAAAAGAAAAACCAAGATTAATTAACCTTGATTTTATAAAACATAATAGTATTCTATATTATTCCAAATAAACCGGCAATCAAATTTACAATTTGTACATTAATTAATACTGTTGAAAGAATTGAAAAAATACCGAAAGAAATTTTAACCAGCATATCGCGTTTAGAATCAATAATGCCCGCAAAATAGAATAAATTTGTCACATAAATAGCAATATTATCAACCCAAAGAATTGTCATAAACCAGCCACTATTTACTACATTTCTTATCGCATCTGTATTATAAAAAGTATCATCACTATATATTCCAGTAGTATACACAAGTACATTAATAATCAAACTAATTACTGTCAAAGCTACCAAAATAATTGTCACATTTCTCTCATAATTTTTAACTTCTTTTTTTAGCCCCTCTTTTTTCATATCATTACCTCCTATTATTAATATACATTATTAATAACTTTCTAGCAAGAATTATTTTGAACAAAAGTGTAAAGAAAAACCAGAGAATAAATCTCCGGTTTAAATTAAACATATTATTCGATAACTTCTGAAACGTTACCAGCACCAACTGTTCTACCACCCTCACGGATAGAGAATTTAGTACCATTTTCAATAGCAATTGGTGCGATTAATTCTACTGTCATTTCAACGTTGTCACCAGGCATTACCATTTCAACACCTTCTGGTAATTCGATAACACCAGTTACATCTGTTGTACGGAAGTAGAATTGTGGACGATAGTTACTGAAGAATGGAGTATGTCTTCCACCTTCTTCTTTACTAAGTACATAAACTTGAGCTTTGAACTTAGTATGTGGAGTAACTGATCCTGGTTTAGCGATAACTTGACCACGTTCAACTTCGTCACGGTTAACACCACGAAGTAATAATCCAGTATTATCTCCTGCTTCAGTAAAGTCTAATTGTTTTCTAAACATTTCGATACCAGTAACAACTGTTTTCTTAGTAGGTTTAAGACCAACAATTTCAACTTCTTCATTTAATTTTAATTCACCACGTTCAACACGTCCAGTAACAACTGTACCACGTCCAGTGATAGTGAATACGTCCTCGATTGGCATTAAGAATGGTTTATCGTTGTCACGAGTTGGAGTTTCGATCCAAGAGTCAACAGCATCCATTAATTCACCAATTTTAGCTTCGTAAGCTGCATCTCCTTCAAGAGCTTTTAAAGCAGAACCTCTGATAATTGGAGTGTTGTCGCCATCATAACCATATTCAGTTAATAATTCACGAACTTCCATTTCAACTAAGTCTAATAGTTCTTCGTCATCCACCATATCACATTTGTTTAAGAATACAACCATACGAGGTACTCCAACTTGACGTGAAAGTAAGATGTGTTCACGAGTTTGTGCCATAGGTCCATCAGTAGCTGCAATAACTAAGATAGCACCATCCATTTGAGCAGCACCAGTAATCATGTTTTTAACATAGTCAGCGTGGCCTGGGCAGTCAACGTGAGCATAGTGTCTATTAGCTGTTTCATATTCGATATGAGCAGTATTAATAGTAATACCACGTTCTCTTTCTTCTGGAGCTTTATCGATATCAGCATATGCTTCGAATTTAGCCCATTTTGGATTTTGATCTGATAAATATTTTGTAATAGCCGCAGTTAATGTTGTTTTACCATGGTCAACGTGTCCAATAGTACCAATATTAACATGTGGTTTTGAACGGTCAAATTTTTCTTTTGCCATATTAATTTCCTCCTCTTTTCTATTTCAATTGACATTTTAGCATAACTAACTTAAAATTTCAACTATTTTAATTTAGTTTCCGCCATTTTTTTTGATAATATCTTCAGCGATATTTTTAGGTACTTCTTCATAGTGATCAAACTTCATTGAGAAGTTACCTCTACCTTGTGTATTAGAACGTAAGCTTGTTACATAACCAAACATTTCTGAAAGTGGTACCATAGCATCAATACTTAAGGCATTACCACGAGATCTTTGTCCCATAGGTCTACCACGTCTAGCTGTAATATCACCCATAACTGTTCCTAAGAACTCTTCTGGAACAACTACCTCAACACTCATGATTGGCTCTAAAATAACAGGGTTACATTTATTCTTAGCTTCTTTTAAAGCTAAAGATGCGGCAACTTTGAAGGCCATTTCAGATGAGTCAACATCGTGATATGATCCATCGTGTAAAGTAGCTTTAACATCGATAACTGGGAATCCCGCTAAAATGCCAGATTCCATAGCCTCTTGTAATCCTTTGTCAACTACTGGAATGTATTCTCTAGGAACTACTCCTCCAACGATAGCGTCGACAAATTCATATCCTTTACCAGGATTTGGTTCGAATTCAACCCAAACGTGTCCATATTGTCCACGACCACCTGATTGTTTAATATATTTTCCTTCACAATCACCTTTTTGCTTAATAGTTTCTCTATAAGCAACTTGTGGGTTACCAACATTGGCCTCAACACCAAATTCTCTCTTCATTCTATCGATAATGATATCTAGGTGTAATTCACCAACACCAGCAATGATAGTTTGACCAGTTTCATGATCTGTTGTAGCTCTAAATGTTGGATCTTCTTCAGATAATTTTTGTAAAGCTAAAGCCATCTTATCTTGGTCATCTTTTGATTTTGGTTCAACTGCAAGTTCGATAACTGGTTCTGGGAATTCCATAGGAGCCAAGATACAAGCGTGTTTTTCATCACATAAAGTATCACCAGTAGTTGTAGCTTTAAGACCAACAACAGCAGCGATATCTCCTGTATAGATATCTGTAATTTCTTGTCTATGATTAGCATGCATCTGTAAGATACGTCCTACTCTTTCCTTCTTATCTTTATTTGAATTTAATACATATGAACCATTAGATAAATGACCAGAATATACTCTGACGAAAGTTAAACGTCCAACAAATGGATCAGTCATAACTTTAAAAGCCAAAGCTGAGAATGGTTCTTTATCACTTGGATGTCTTTTAATTTCATTACCATTCATATCAACACCCTCGATAGCTTCTACATCTGTAGGTGCTGGTAAATAGTCAACTACTGCATCAAGTAATAATTTGATACCTTTGTTTCCTAGTGCAGTACCGCACATAACTGGGAAGAATTTAACAGCTAAAGTTCCTTTTCTAATAGCAGCTTTAATTTCCTCTACAGAAATTTCTTCTCCCTCTAAATACTTATTCATTAAATCATCATCAAATTCTGCAACTGCTTCGATTAAGTCATTACGTTTTTCTTCGACTAAATCTACTAAATCTGCAGGAATATCGATAATTTCAGGATTTTCTTCAGGTTTTCCATCGTATTTATAAGCTGTTCTAGTTACCAAATCAATAACACCATTGAAGTCACTTTCAGCTCCAATTGGCCATTCAATTGGTTTAGCATTAACACCTAAACGCTCATCAATACTCTTTAAACTAAATTCAAAATCTGCTCCCATTTTATCCATTTTATTGGCAAAAATCATTCTAGGAACATTGTATTCAGTTGCTTGTCTCCAAACTGTTTCAGTTTGTGGTTCAACACCCGCTTGCGCATCGATTAAAGCAACCGCACCATCTAGTACACGTAAACTTCTTTGAACTTCAACAGTAAAGTCAACGTGACCTGGTGTATCGATAATATTTAATCTATAACCCTTCCAATATGCAGTTGTTGCTGCAGAAGTAATAGTAATACCACGTTCTTGTTCTTGTTCCATCCAGTCCATTTGAGATTCACCATCGTGAGTTTCACCGATTTTATGAATCTTATGAGTATGGAATAAAATTCTTTCAGTACAAGTAGTCTTACCTGCATCAATGTGGGCCATGATACCAATATTACGAGTTTTTTCTAAACTATATTCACGAGCCATATTTTATTTCCTTTCTTATAATTACCATCTATAATGAGCAAATGCTTTATTAGCTTCTGCCATTCTGTGAGTTTCCTCACGTTTTTTAACCGCAGCTCCAACACCGTTAGAAGCATCGATTATTTCATTAGCTAAATTTTCAGCCATAGAATGTCCGCCTCTTAGACGAGCATAATTAACAAGCCAACGTA
>CAWVFK010000031.1:0-3679 GCA_963928595.1 Candidatus Coprosoma sp.
AGGCTTTATTTTCCAAGATTTCAATTTACTTGATACTTTAACTGGTTATGAGAATATTGCTTTAGCTTTAACTATTCAAAATAGAAAACCAAAAGAGATCGATAGTAAGATTAAAGAAGTGGCAAAGACACTCAATATCACGCATGTTTTAAATAAGTATCCTTATCAGATGAGTGGTGGTGAGAAGCAAAGAGTTGCTTCTGCTAGAGCAATTATTACTAGTCCTAAATTAATTTTAGCTGATGAACCGACAGGGGCTTTGGATAGTAAAAGTAGTAGAATGTTACTTGAAAAATTAGGTGAACTTAATAAAAATTTAAAAGCGACAATTTTGATGGTTACCCATGATGCTTTTACAGCAAGTTACTGCTCAAAAATATATTTTATTAAGGATGGTAAAATATTTAATGAACTTGTTAGGGGTGACGATTCACGAAAAGAATTTTTTGATAGAATTATCGATGTTGTGACATTACTTGGAGGGGATATGAATGATGCTCTTTAAGTTATCTTTGAAAAACATTAAGAAAAGTTTTAAGGATTATGCGATATATTTCTTAACTTTAGTACTTGGTGTAGCTATCTTTTATGTGTTTAATGCATTAGATAGTCAGGAGGCAATGTTACAATTAACGGAAACTGAAAAAGAGATTATTTCACTTATGAATGAGTTTTTAAGTGGAGTATCTATTTTGGTTGCTGTTATATTAGGCTTTTTAATTATTTATGCGAGTAGGTTTTTAGTTAAAAGGAGGAAAAAGGAGTTTGGTATTTATCTTACTTTAGGTATGGGTAAAAGACAAGTTTCAAAAATTCTTTTAATGGAAACATTAATAATCGGTCTTATTTCACTTGCCGTGGGACTTGGGCTTGGAATTATTGCTTCACAGTTTATGAGTATTGTGGTAGCTAAATTATTTGAAGCTGACATGTCTCGGTTTGAGTTTGTCTTTTCAGAGGCAGCTATGCTTAAGACTGGGATGTATTATGCAATTATTTATGTAATTGTTATGATATTCAATGTGTTTGCGGTTACTAAATATAAGTTAATCGATTTACTTAATGCGGCTAAAAAAGGTGAAAAGATTAAGACACGTAATTTAACTATTTCAGTAATATTATTTATTGTTGCGGTAGGAATTCTTGCTTATGCTTATTATTTGGCTACGCAAAGACTTGATAGTTTAGATTTATTTGGTCTTTCTATATTACTTGGAATTATTGGAACATTTTTGTTATTTTTCTCTATGTCAGGATTTATTTTGAAGTTAGTTCAAAGTAATAAGAAGTTATATTTAAAAGGTTTAAATATATTTACTTTAAGACAGATAAACAGTAAGGTTAATACAACAGTATTTTCAATGAGTATTATTTGTTTACTTTTGTTTTTTACAATTACAATTTTTTCATCGGCTTGGAGTATTAATGTAAGTTTGAAAAATGATTTAGTTTATGGAACACCAGCCGATGTAGTTATTGCATCTTATGCGGAAGAGACTAAAGATGTCAAGACGGATATTTTAGATAAAGTTGGATATAGTACTGATAACTTTAGTGGTTATGTTGAAGGTAATACTTATGGATTTGAAAGTGTGACGGTTGGCAGTTTACTTACTCCAATATTAGATGATGTTTTAAAAAGCTACCCTTATTTGATGGTTGATAGTTATCTACCTGTTATGAAAATATCCGATTATAATAATTTTGCTTCATTTTATGGAAGGGACACTTATACACTTAAGGATGATGAATTTATATTAGTCGCAGATTATCCTCAAATGATAGAATATGAAAATATGGCTTTGGAAAAAGGTGTGACGATTAAAATTGGTGATAAAGAGTACCACAATAAATATGATGAGTGCACCGAAGGTTTGATATCGATGAGTGGCAATAGAAGTAACACGGGTATTGTAGTTGTACCTGATAATGTAGATATTAGCTTTAGTGAAACGACTAGAAGTTATCTAGCTGGTAATTACAAAGGTGATAAAAATAAAGCTGAAGAAAATTTAAGAGAATATATGGATGAGATAAATTCTAATGGAGCGGTAGCTGATACAAAATTAGATATTTATACAGCAAGTACTGGCTTAAGAGCTATTATGATATTTATCGGTCTATATTTAGGAGTTATATTCTTGATTTCATCAGCAGCTATACTTGCTTTGAAAGAGTTATCTGATAGTAGTGATAATAAAGAAAAATATCAGATGTTAAGACGTATTGGTGTAGATGATAAAAAATTAAATAGAGCTTTATTTACACAAATATTTATATTCTTTATGTTCCCGCTTGTAATTGCTATTATTCACTCAATATTTGGCATAATGTGTGCGAATACGATTATGGAAAGTATGAGTGTGACTAGTAATATGACTTCAATACTTACAACCGCATTACTTATTGTTGTTATATATGGAGGATATTTTATAGTTACTTATACAACAAGTAAGCGAATTATAAATGAAAAATAATCAGAGTTATCTGGTTATTTTTTTCACAATTAAAAGGAAATCTTCATTTTTTGTCGTATGTTGTATATAGGTGATTATATATGCAAGAACTAGTGATTCAAGAAAAAATAGAAAATTTAATTTATGAAATAAGAGGTAAACAAGTAATGGTTGATAGAGATTTAGCAAGGCTTTATCAAGTAGAAACAAAAGTATTAATTCAAAGTGTAAAAAGAAATATAGAAAGATTTCCAAGTGGATTTTGTTTTCAGATGGATGAAGAAGAGTTTAAAATTTGGAGGTCACAATTTGTGACCTCCAAAAATGACAAAAAAGGTCTTAGAAGACCACCTTATGTTTTTACAGAACAGGGTGTTGCTATGCTTTCTAGTGTACTTCATTCTAAAACGGCGATTCAGGTAAGTATAAAAATAATGGATGCTTTTGTTGCTATGAGAAAATATATCTCATCTAATTTGATAGAACAAAAATATATAAATGAATTAGTATTAGAAGATCATGATAAAATTAAAGTTTTAGAGAATTCTTTTCAAAAGTTAGAAGAAAAGAAAAAGGTTAATGAAATATATTTTGATGGACAGATATATGATGCTTACTTTAAGATTCAAGATATATTTAAAGAAGCAAAAAAGGAGTTAATTATAATAGATGGTTATGCTGATAATACAATTTTAGATATAATTAAAAGATTACAAGTTAATGTTATTATTATAACAAAACCCAACAATTTACTTACAAAACAAGATGTTTTGAAATATAATAAACAATATAATAATTTAAAGGTTGTGTATAACAATACATTTCACGATAGATATTTTATATTGGATGGCAGAACGGTTTATCACTGTGGGGCAAGTATAAATAGAATTGGATATAAAACATTTTCTATTACTTTAATTGCTGATATAGATATGTGCATGTCATTAATAAATAGAGTAGAGCAGATTATATAAGCTAAAAATAAAGTGTTTTTTTAGTTTTTTTGTGCAAAATAAAAGGAAATATTAATTTTTTAGCGTATGTTATATATATGTGATGACATGAGATTAATAAAGTCTAACTTATTTTTAAAGATATTTTTACCTAATTTAGCTATTAGTTATAAGAAGGTTAATGGAAAGCTAAATATTAGTGGGGTTTATAAGAAAGTAGAGTTAAAAATGAGTAAAAAGTTTGATTTATAAATAGGGGTTTGTTATAAT
>CAWVFK010000032.1:0-81414 GCA_963928595.1 Candidatus Coprosoma sp.
AATTTTAATACTATCAAGAACCGCATCTATTGTACCTAAGTTTGATACAGTTACTTCATAAGTAATTTCATCACCTGGTGTATAGAAGTTAGCTTCCATATTCGCATTAAGCGTCTCATAATTATGAGAAACATCCTCTGCACTTCCAATTTTCTGTTTTAATTGTAAGTCAGTGATTTCTATATCCCACTTACTTGTTACCATACTACTTCCTTTAATATCAAGTTTGCTATAAAAAGCACTATAACCTATTGTCATAACTAAAAGTAGACTTAACAAACCAGCTATTAAAAATTTTCTCGTCCTTCTTCCTCTAATAATTTTCATTTTTTCACACCCTTTACTAAAATTTACATTTGATAAAAACATAACAATTTGTTTTTTTTTCTTACAAAAAATTGCACTATATTATGTTTATTTCCTTAACATCTATATACTATCAACCCTTATATTAGCATTATATCACAAAATATCGTTATTGTGGGGCAAAATACATATTTTTTTTATTTTACTGAGAAAATTATTTAAGGGTGAAATATATGAAATACGAACATTTAACTTTTATTAGAAATAGATTAGGCATGTCACAAAGAAACTTAGCTAGCCATTTAAAAGTTTCAAAATCAACCTACGCTAGATGGGAAACAGGAGAAAAAATCATTCCCTTATATCACCTAATTGATTTATGTAATTTTGCAAACATATCATGTGACTACGCCCTAGGATTAACCGACAACAAACACTCATTAAAAAATAAAATTTATTTAAATAATAAAGAACTTGGACAAAAATTAAAACAAATAAAAAAAAAAACAACTTAACTCAAAAAGAATTTGCTAAAGCCATTAATACTACTCAATCAGTTATATCTGCATATGAAAATGGTCAAACATCAATTCAAACATCATTCCTATATGATATATGTATAAAATACCACATTTCCGCCGACTGGATTTTAAAATAAAAATCGGCATTATAAAACACCGATAACAACTATTCAACACTTTTGCTTCGTGCAAAAGTGTTGTATATTAGAAATATGCTTAAAAAAATCACAATAAATCTTTTACAAAAATCCAATTTCTGAATTAATCAAAACACTTGAATGTAAAAATAATAAAAGGTCTAAGTATCAAGAAATGGAAACGAGCCAATATATCGTCCGAAGAACGTATATACTACTTTTAAAAGAAAACTAAATAATCATAAATTTTGTTCAACTAACTTCCAAACAAAACTCTTATAAATAAACATAATATAATTCCTATAATAAGTGGAACGATAAACGATAAGAAAGCCCAATACCATTTACCGGTTTCCTTTTTTATTGTAATTAAAGTAGTTAAACACGGAAAATGAAACATAGAAAATATCATTACACAAATGGCTGTAACATAAGTCCACCCATTATTTATGAATAAATTCTTCAGTAAATTTAAATCATTCATATCTGTAATCATTCCAAGTGACATATACCCCATAATCATTATTGGAATCACAATTTCGTTAGCTGGAAAACCTAAAATAAATGCCATTATAATTACCCCATCTAAACCGATTAACTTGCCAAACGGATCAAAGAAATCCGAACACATTTGTAGTAAACTCACACCATTATAATTCAAATTAGAAAAAAGCCAAATAACTAACCCAGCAGGCGCAGAAATACATATAGCCCTTTTTAAAACAAACAATGTCCTATCAAGTAAAGATCTCACTAATACTTTCCCAATCTGCGGTCTTCTATAAGGTGGAAGTTCCAAAGTAAACGAAGATGGCATGCCTTTTAAAATTGTCATTGAAAGTATTTTTGACACAATAAATGTTACTAAAACACTGACTAAAATAAATATCATAAGTATAAATGCTCTCATTAATCCTGAACTGTTACTAGTTACTAAAAACATCGTTATTAAAGAAATTAAAAGTGGAAATCTTCCATTACATGGTACAAAACTATTAGTAATTATTGCAATTAATCTCTCTCTTGGTGAATCAATTATCCTCGCCCCTGTTACTCCAACCGCGTTACAGCCAAATCCCATAACCATAGTCAAAGCTTGTTTCCCGCACGATGAACATTTCTCAAACGACTTATCTAAATTAAATGCTATTCTCGGTAACAATCCAAAATCTTCAAGCAAAGTAAACAGTGGAAAAAATATTGCCATTGGTGGTAACATTACTGCCACCACCCAAGCTAAAACTCTATAAACACCATGCACCATCATATCAGTAAACCAAATAGGTAAATTAATATTTATCAAAAAGTCGTATAAAACACCCTCAAAAGCAAATAACTTATCGTATAAAAAATCTGATGGAATATTTGCTAAAGTAATCGTTATCCATAAAATAACAAATAAAAGCAAAAGCATAATTGGGATACCAGTAATTTTATTAGTTAAATATTTATCGATAACTCTTTCTTTTTTATCATAATTTTTCTTATTATATTTAACTACTTTTTCACATACCTTATAACACTTTTCATTAATTGTTTCTGTCATAAGGGTCTCAATATCACTCTGATTAATACCTTTTAACTTTAAATCTTTTAAAATATCCTCTTTAATATATTTAGCATCTAAATTTCTCATTAAATTAGTCTTATATTTATAATCAAAGGCATTTATAAAATTAAAATCTCCAGACAAATACCTTAAAATCACATTATCACTATTAACATTAACCTTTGGAATAAATTTTTTTAATTTATAAACATCTTTAACTATAAACTTATCATAATTAACTTTAATATAGCCTCCTTTTTTCAAACTAACTTCTTTAACTTTAGCAAGTAAACTATCAAAACCTTTTTTATCTCTCGCGACTACTCCTACTACTGGAACACCAAGTAATAATGATAATTTTTTTAAATCAATATCTATTTTTTTCTTTTTAGCTTCATCTAATAAATTAACACATACTACCACTTTATTTGTTATTTCTAAAACCTGAAGTACTAAATTTAAATTACGCTCTAATGCCGTCGCATCGCACACTACTATCAAACTGTCATAATCTTCAAAATAAACAAAATCTCTAGTAACCTCTTCCTCTTTAGAATGTGCCAAAAGTGAATAAGTTCCAGGTAAATCTTCAAACTGATAACTCACCCCATTATACGCTTTATACCCTGTAGCTTTAGCTACTGTTTTTCCAGGCCAATTACCTGTATGCTGTCGCATTCCAGTTAAACCATTAAATATTGTACTTTTCCCTACATTAGGATTTCCTATTAAACCAACTCGCATCTAAACGCCCCACTTTGTATTATTTCAATTTATTATATGAAAGTAGTTGAAAGAAGTGAAAATATAATTTTTTTCATAAACAAGAAGGAAATGAGGGAAAAATGTCGTATGCTATATGTAGAAGGAGGTAAAAATGACCAATCAAGTTCAAGTAAAAAATAGATTAATACCTACGATGTTTGATCCTGTATTTAAATCACTTTTTCAAAATAAAAACTTTAGAAAAACATTATCTTATTTCTTAAGTAGATTAACACGATATTCTGAAAGCTATATTTATGAGAATTTAACATTTCTAAATACAGAAATTCCTATAGAAAATTATGATGAAAAGAAAAAGATAGCTGATTTAATAATTAAAATTGATGAAGATATTATCAATATCGAAGCTAATAGAAATAACAACAAAAGTACAATCCTTAAAAATAATTCTTATCATCATAAATTAGCTTATGAAAAAAATCATGCTGGGCAAGATTTAAATAACGGTGATGTTTTACAAATTAATATTAATAGTAAAAAACGATTTCAAAATATTTTACTGCCAGATGATTTTAAACTTCGAAATAAAAAAGATTATACTGATGAAGAAAATTTTAAAAGATTACACATAAATATAGAATTTGCCTCTCAAAAGTATTATACTAAAGGTAAAGAAACAATGACAAAGTTTGAAAAGATTGCTGCTATGTTAGATATTACCAGCCGAAAAGATTTAAAAGATATATCGAAGGGAGATGATGATTTAATGGCTATGGAAAAAGTAATTTCAGATTTAAATGAGGATAAACACATGATAGGCTTATATGACAAAGCCGAAATGGATGCATGGATGAATAAGATTGACCGCGAAGAAGCTATTGCCAAGGGAGAAAAACGTGGTGAAAAACGTGGCGAAAAACGTGGCGAAAAACGTGGCGCCAAAAATAGTGCATTAAATATAGCTCAAAACATGTTAAAAGCCAACATGAACATTGATGAAATAGCTAAACTAACTGGCTTGCATCAAAATGAAATTACCAAACTTAGTAACAATCTATAATTAAAACTAGGCAAAGGCCTAGTTTTAACATGTACAAATATCATTCTCTATCGATAAACCAATTTGCTGAAATATCACAACTACTAGAAGACGGTGCTGGATCTGGCTTATCCATTTTAATTATAACCGGAACATGAAAAGCACTACCAAAACCTATACAGTTACCAGGTTGCAATATTCTAAGCCTTTTAACAATTTCATTAGTAATATTTGGAACCATATCTCTAATATACTGAATATCTCTTGGATGTAACATTTTAAATATAAGGAAATTACTACATTGTGAAATAGATGTTTCTGACAAATCAGAAGGTCTTTGTGAAATAAGTCCTAAAAGTACTCCATACTTACGTCCTTCCTTAGTAATTCTCTCAAAAATATTATATCCAAGCAAATTAACGTCGTTATCGTTTTGAACATATCTATGAGCCTCTTCCAAAATAATATGGAAAGGAAGCGATGCTCTTTGTTTTAAATTTTTTGCATAATCAAAAAGTAATTTAGAGTAAATCTTTGTAATTATTTTTGCGAATCTATCATCGACATAGTTAATATTAAAGTTAATAATTTGGGCTTTTCGACCATTAGGAGCCATAAGCAATTCTTTAATATATTCATCTCTAGTAACATATCTATCACATTCAAAATATTTTGCATAATCACCATTTATCAAAGTATGTAGGCGAACTTTTAAGACATTATTTTCATCATATACTTTATTACTATTAAAAGCCCCCTCAGAAAGTAATGCAAAATCTAAAGCCATTTTCAAATCCTCAAGGCCGTACATAAATGAACCATCTGGCATTGAAAGTTCAATACTATCGTCCAAAAACGACTGCATAAAATTAGTAAGTAATTCCATTTCTCTAAGTTTACCAGATGCATCGATAATTAAACATTGCTTTAATGAACGAACATATCCTGGTTGATAAATTTGTGTTTCCAAATTTAAATCTTTCGTATGGTAAGATGAAAGAATCGAAAATATTTGATCCCGAATTTGCGCCGCATTCTTACCGCTAGATAATATATCCAAAACCGCTCTCGCAATAATATCGTTTTTCTGCTTAATGACTTCACTTTCGTCTCTGACAAAAAGTCCAACTAATTTAAGTGTTTTTTCAATTATTGGAAGTTGTGTTGGTGATTCTGCATTTAAAAGTAATGCAATATCATCAACCGTAAGTAACCATAAAGGTATCTTCAAAATTTCTGTATCACTAATATTGACATTTGTCGTATAAGCTTTAAAACTAAGTTCAGGAACTTTTTTACTTATATCCTTAAAGGCACTATGGTATTCTCCATAAGCATCAAATATAAATATACTTGCTCTATACGGAACTGTCGTTTTTTTATCGAATATACTTTGTAAAAGTCTAGCAACCCCCCATGATTTACCACTACCAGTTGAACCAAAAATTGCAAAGTGATTCGCAAAAAATGAATTGATATCAAAACCAATTTTTACTCCTGGATATACTGGACTTTCACCAATATATACATCTTCTCTTTCTTTATAATCAGCTACACTAATAATCATTGGAATTTTTTCTTTTGAAATTAATTTAACCTTAGCTCCAAAAGATGGTTTTCTAATAACACCAAAGACAAACTCGTTATTAACAAACTCTCCCATCAAATTAATGTAAGCAATTCCATCTTTAATATCGACAATTTCTCCAACTAATAATTTATCGCCATCTTCCATTACTACATGTAAATTAACTAAACTTTGAAACTCATTTAAATTAATTGCTAGTTTTAATAAAACTGTATCTTCTTCAATTCCAATTATCGTTCCAAGCATATTCATCACCCTATTTTAATTCTATCACAAAAAAAGCATTAATAAAAGAAAAAATCAGACGATTGAATCTCTGATTAAATATCTTGTATTATCTACTAGCCATAACTTTACATAACTTTCCTTTTTAAAAGTGATAAAACCTACCCCTTTAATTACTAAATCTTGATTAGCACCTACTTTTAAATCATAATCTTTTAAATTACAAGGCTTTTCTTTATAAACTCTTCTAAAATTTAAATTATTAGACATATAACAAATTATATTAGTATCTTCTAAATCAAGTCTTAGAAAATCATCAACTAATAAAAATTGTTTACCTTTTATTTGATAAATAATTGGTCGAATTTCCTTGTTAGGTGCAATCTTTTTAAGAAGCTCCTTAGAAGCACTCATTATCATACTACCATTATCCAAAAGACCCGGTGTATCTATTAAAGTTAAATCATCGTTAACCTGAGTATAAATCAAATCTAAAGTTGTCGAAGGTAAATTACTTGTCGTAATCTCCCCATCATTAGATCCATAATTCTTTACCATCTTATTTACAAGTGTCGATTTCCCAGCATTAGTATATCCTATAACATAAACATTATTACTTTTTTTATACTTTAATATCTTATCGTATAATAAGTCCAAATTAAAATTATTTTTACTAGACACAATAATTTTATCCACAATATTTAATTTACATTTTATTTTACTAAGTAAATGTTCCTTAATAACGCTTTTAGGTAATATATCAGCTTTAGTTATAACTAAAAGCACTGGACTATGTAAATCAAGTTCATCTAAATTATATAGATTTAGAAAATCTGTAACTAATAAAGTTAAATCACCTTTACAATCTATATCTCTAATAATTTGACTATAATCTTTATTTGGAACTTTTAAATACTTATTATAATGCGTAATATTAAAACATCTTTCACAAAATTTATTGTTTAAATTTTTTGTATAACCTTCCATATCTGGAAAATCATTTTGTAAAACAGCTCCACACCCCACACATTTAGTCATAATATCTTCCTCGCCAAAATAAATCATGATCTCTTAACTTCTTCATTTTTCTTCGTTCTGAAAGTCTATGAATCTTTGTCAAAATAAAATCTTTTTCACTAACAGGATTTACTAAAATAGTCGTAATTCCCACCTTATTTCCAACTTTGATATCCGTCATCAATTGATCACCAATAATAGCCACTTCATTTTCTGCAAAACCATAATCTTTAAGTAATTTTCTAAGTTTTCTAGTAAACGGTTTACAAGCACTAGATACTCCATCAACTCCCAAAAAATTTTTAAATCCCTTTAATCTTAATTGTGGACTATTTGTAAACAAAATAATCTTAAAACCTTTCTGTTTTAAACCAGTAATTAAATCTTTAGCCTTCTGTGGAGTTTCATTACTAAAAGGGGCCACTATTGTATTATCTAAATCAAACAGTATACACTTTATACCTCTAGCTAACAACTTAGAATAATCAATGGTATAAATACTTTTTTGATAAATATCTGGTAAATATTCTTCCATAGCCGTCCCTCCTTTAAAATTTCTAATATAATAATATCACAATTATATCTTTATCTTCAATAGCTTTAAAATTCATTCTTATCAATTTTTGCAAGTAAATAACAAAAAATTAAAACTGTAAAGCTCAAAAAAAGCAAAAAATATTTCAAATAAGCAAGTCCAAAAATACTTACAATAAATAATAAATAATAACCTAACACTCTTCCTAAATTTAAAACAATCTCCCTAATAGACCAATACTCCGTTTTTTCATTATTACTAATTTTCTTTTTCGCTAAATTAAAAAGCCTAATTCCATAAATAAAAGTTAAAATACCTGTGCCAAAAATACCATAAATAACATTATAAAAAATAACCATAAAATTAGTTATATTTAAAGCAAACAAAATCATACTAAAAAAAATAATTACTCCAGAACACAATATAACTTTTTTATCATTCCTTCCTTTATAATATTTTGAATACATAAACAAAAAGATCAAACTTATAAATGATATATAAGAACTAATAATTCCTAAATGAAATTCAGACTTAAAAGAAATCATAATTAAAATAGTTATAATCGTTCCTAAAACCCCATCAGAAAAAATTAGACCGTTTAAAAATTCTATATAAAGCATTTCTCTTTCTTGTTTATTTTTTAAACTTTTTTTTAAAGAACCTAATAAATCATAAACATTATCAGATTTAGGAAGTGGTTTCAAATAAAAAGAAGCTACAATTTGAATAAATGAAAATATTAAAATAACTAAAGCCGTAAGTTGATAATTTGTTGTTGAAATTAAAAAGCCTAAAAAAGCTGGAGTAAAAACTGAAACAAATATTTTAATAACATTCATCTTAAATTCAAAAGAAGCCCTATCAGAATTTTGAACCACATCAGTATGATATAAATTAAAAGGTAAATTTAAAAACATTGATGAAAAACCATAAAAAAACGATAAAATACCATAATGAGCTGTAATATTACTGCCAAGTGTCATTATCAATAAAACACATAAAAAACGCATTATAATACCAATTCTAAACACAAAAATAGTACCTTTTTTTTCAATAACATACCCTGTTATCATACCAAACAAACACAAAAACAAATAATTAAGTATATTAAAAAGAGATAAACTATTTATGTTTTCCAAAGAAACACTTACAAAATAAGCAACCAAAAATGGACCTAAAAACACACTAATTATCTTCATACATGCATATATAATCATAACTGTCTTTTCATTTTTCATAGCGCACCTCTATTATAATTTTACCACAATATATAAAATTTAAAAATGACTTTTCCAAAGCTAATACAAAAAGCAATATGAATTAATTTAAATTCATATTGCCCGTTATCATATCTTTAACATTTCTTAAAAACAAATTTCCAAAATTAGCTCTCTCTACATCTTTAGACACCGTCAGTTTCACCGTCTTGACATTTTTACCATCTTCTTTAATTGTTAAAGTTCCTACATCATCGCCAACCTTTAGTGGAGCTTTAAGTGTTTTTAGTTTTATATCATAAGTTAACTCTCCATCTTTCTCACTTTTTTTCTTAACCATTGTTGCCTCTTCCTTTGGTATTACTAAAACATATTCATCTTTACCATTTTCCACTCTATACTCTCCAAGTGTATTTTTGTTTTTTATCATATTAATAACTTTATATTGAGCAAAAGCATAATCTAACATTTCACTTACTTCTTGATTTCTTATTTTACTCGTTTCTTCTCCCATAACTACGGCAATAATTCGCATTCCATCCTTTTCAGCTGTTGCCGTCATACAATATCCTGCTTCCTCTGTATAACCTGTTTTAAGACCATCAACACCATCATAAAATCTAACTAACCGATTTGTATTAACGAGCCATATTTTCCTATCAGTATCTTCTCTTAAATAATCTTCATATATTTTGGTATATTCTAAAACCTCTTCATGTTTAACAAGCTCCTTAGCAATAATTGACATATCTCTACTGCTTGAATAATGATTCGCATCATCTAACCCATGAGGATTCTTAAAATTAGTATTAGTTAAACCAAGCTCCTTAGCTCTTTTATTCATCATACCTACAAAGTTATTTACACTACCAGCTACCGTTTCTGCTAAAGCCACAACTGCATCATTTCCCGATGCGATAGCTACTCCTTTAAATAAATCCCGCACACTCATCTTTTCACCAGTTTCGAGCAAAATTTGACTACCACCCATACTAGATGCATTTTCACTAACCGTAACCACTTGATCCCAATTAATAACTCCATCTTCAATTGCTTCGACAATTAAAAGCATACTCATCATCTTTGTCATACTAGCTGGATGAAGTTTTTCATCAGCATTTTTTTCAAATAATATCTTTCCTGTGCTTGCTTCAATTAAAATAGCTGATTTAGCACTTTCAGCTAATTTTAAATCATCATCAGCCAAAACAGGATGGATTTCTAACGAAATAAACAACATCATAAATGTTACTATCATTAATAATATTTTCTTCATAACACCGCCCCTATTAAAAAATATGTCAAAAAATATTTTTTATAACAAAAAAGAGAATTACTATTTTAGCAATTCCTTTCTACAAAATTATATCTATATTGATTTTTAGAACTATCATATTTTATTTGTACAACCCCGCATAAATCTGCCCCATTTTTAGGATTCTCTAAATCCGAACTATCAATATAACCTTCATCAGCCAAAGTTTTTATATTCACTTCATAAACCGAATTATCAAGTGGCATCTTATCAGGGTTAATTGTCCCCCATTGTTCAGCCGCTTTTTCTAAAGTACTTATTTGTGACTCAGAAAGTGAAGCCCTTGATCTATTCATAATTCCAATAACCGACGTAGTTACCATAACAGCAATAATACCTAGTATTGCAATAACCACAAGCAATTCGACTAATGTAAACCCTTTTTTCATTCTAACACGCTCCATCATATTCATATACAAATTGATAATTTTTATAACTAATACATATTTTTGTATCTTTAGAAATTTCTCCTCTATCAGTCATATCTTGAATTTTTTTATCTTCTAAAAAGCCAGATGTTTGTAATTCATTTAAAGTCACATACTTTTTCTCTACACCATCTAAATAAATCTTACCATCATCTTCTAATAAATTAC
The DNA here is from genome assembly GCA_963928595.1 of Candidatus Coprosoma sp. Lineage (GTDB taxonomy): Bacteria > Bacillota_I > Bacilli_A > RF39 > UBA660 > Coprosoma. The sequence goes on from CAWVFK010000032.1 coordinate 10,772, forward strand.
TAGTTCCCCATTGTCTGGCCGCATTTAAAATAGCCTCTTTTTGTTCAGTATTTAACCTATTCTGACTTCTATTTAAAATACCAGTTACATTAGGCATAACAACTAACAAAATAATACCTAAAATAACAATAACTGCTAATAATTCAACCAAAGTAAAACCTTTATTTTTCATAAGCGCCTCCACTATTATTAATCATACCACATCAACTATTTTTATTCAAATTTAATGTACTAAAACTAAACAACTTTAAATCTTTTTCTAAAAATGAAAATGCACTAATAACAAATAATAAAACATAACCTAAAATCAAAAAAGTCGCATCAAAACAAGCATAATACAAACCATAAGTAATAGCCGTAGTCATACCAGAAATACGAACTAACTTCATATCACTTTGCCATAGACAATAAACCCTGATCACAGAACCAATAGTTGGTAAAAAAGAAATCATTCCTTGCCACGTTAAAATACAGTTAACACATACTAAAGTTTCAAATAATATTAATAATAAAAAATACAAATCTTGATTAAATTTATTTTTATGACAAAATGGCAAAGACCTTACAAAATTAATAAAACTAAGTACTGCCCCAGTCCAAGCATCTATAGTAAAATCAAAAAAAGATTCAAACAAACAACTTAACGACTGACATTTTAAAGAAATGTCTCGTGACTTAACACAAATACTAATAAAAAGCATCACAAAAGTTAACACACTAAATATCATAGTCTCACCTATAACCACTTTATCATAAATAAGCCAATAAAAATTTCAAAAAAAGACGTCTAATAAAAATTGACATCTTTTTACACAAATTCTAAAAAGAATCTATGTTAATAACTGCACGTTTTTCATGGTTCAAATAACTACTAGCTTGGACGATTGTTCTAATCGCATTCGCAATCATTCCCTTTTTACCAATTACTCGTCCCATATCTTCCGCACTTACTAAAACTTCAATTGTAATTTTATCTTCGTCGTCAAAAGCCTTTACTGATACCATATCCGGATTTTTGACTAAACTTTTAACCAAAAATTCTGTTAAACTACCTAAATCCATAATTACTTACTTTCTTTAGAGTATTTTATTTCGTGGAATTTTTTATTAATTCCTTTTTTATTAAATAAACTCTTAACTGTATCAGTAGGAATAGCTCCATCTTTAAGCCATTTTAAAGCAACTTCTTCATTAATATTAATTTCTGCTGGATCAGCAACTGGATTATAAGTACCAACTAATTCGATATACTTACCATCTCTTTTTACTCTTGAATCAGCAGCTACGATACGGTAAAATGGTTTTCTTTTAGCACCCATTCTTAAAAGTCTTAATTTAACTGCCATAGTATCCCTCCATTTCTTTAATGATTCTACCACAAAAAATAATGAGTGTCAACATTTTTTTGTTAACACTCTAATTATATACTTATTTATTTAATACTTTCACTTTATCATTCATTCTTTTATTATTAATGTATTCATCAACATCCACCATAAATCCTTTAGGCACAAAAGCCACTGGCACAAATAAACTTTGCTTATCAGTAACTGAAACTACCTCACAGTTCATCATATCATGACCAATATATTCACCAGTCAAATGGTAATAAATATAATGATTAACTGTACCATGAGCAAACACTAAAATGTAGTCATATTCATTAGTCACAGCAAGTCTTTGAATCTCTAAAGCAATATTTCTAACTCTAGCTTTAACCTGATTTCTACTTTCTCCACCAGTATACACCGCATTTTCAAAATCCTTTTCCGCATCTTCAAAATATTTCTTACTCTCTGGATACATTCTTAAAACTTCATCTACTGTATGTGCATAATGAACTCCTGAATTAAACTCTACCAAATCATCGACTGTTTTAATTTCATAATCTCCATGCATCTTCGATAAAGCGTATTTTAAAGTTTGTTGAACCCTAAAATAAGGACTAGCTAAAATCAAAATTTTACCTTTTAACCCATTTAAAAATTTACCTAATTCTAAAGCTTGTTGAACTCCATATTTCTTTTCTATCGGCATATCTTTATCTTTGGCGATCTTCCATAAACCTTCTTGACCATTATAACTCGCATTATTAGCTGGGGTAAAAGCATGTCTAATTAAATATACTTTTGTCATATTCCTCACCTATAATAATTATATCAAAAAAGTGCGAATTACGCACTATTTTAAATAGTCTTCAGATACCTTCTCGTCTATTTCTTTTAAAGTATCTTCATCGACATCGTCAACGATCTCATCCCAAGGCTCTTCATCATCCTCAACTGCAATTTTTACTTTAGTCTCACCAACTATCTCCACACCAAGTTCTTTTTCAATATTAAATGATATTGTATTATCATCTTGGATATTAACCCCCGAACACGTTGGTTGTTTTAAAGATCTAACAATAATATCCGTATCACCAGATAAATCGGCATTTTCTCTTAATCTTACATTAAATAAATCATTATATTCGATTTTTTTATTAATAACTGTTGTCTTACTATCATTATCATAAGAATACCAAATATTTATATCAAAAGATCCATCTACACCAACTTTATCACTTGATTTATAACCTTTAAACTTGTGATTGATTACCCAACATCCAAGCACGGTTGTCGGTTTATTTTCCGTTTCAATTGTATAATTATTCTTAAAGTGTTTCTTACCCTTACCAATAATTGCCTTGGTTACTATTTCTTTATATGATGCCACTTTATCACCCCTCACTTTAAGATATGCAACTAAACAAAAAAAGTACACAAAAAAAGTAGCTTACACTACTTTTCTAATAACTGGTAAAAATTTACTTAAATTAGGATCAGCCATTATCTTTGTATAAATTCCAAGCTTTTCTACATCACTCATATTATTTAAATCAATACTATTTGAAACATCAACTCTATCAAAATTACTAGCTTGTTTACTTGTATATTTTAAATCAAAATTACTTTCAGTTAAAACTTTATCATCTTTAGTCTTCTTATAATATAAATTATATGTATATTTAGTTTTATTCTTATTAACTGTAAATGCAAATTCTCCAGTAGCTAATGTTCCATCACTAGTCTTTGAAATAATATAAGAATATTTATTATCACCCTCACTAGTGAAACTTATATTTCCAAGTTCACTTACAACCTCAGCCTTAATAAATGTTTTTGTTTTATTATCCACATACAAAGATATCTCTAATTTGTTATGTCGCGCTAATTCACTCTTTAAATCTGACAAATGATTATCTAAAGCACTTCTAATATCAGAAGCACTAACTCCTTTCATTTTAGCAAGTACTCCAGTAAATTCATCATTTGCCTTCAAAGTGTTAATAAAGTTTTCAGCAACTCTATCTCTATTTTTACTATCGATAACAAGTCTAGTTCTATAACTTTTAATTACCTCGCCATTTTCATCAATATTTTCTTTATCACCATAAACTTTTTCATCGGCAATTATCGTATCAATTGCTTGATTAAAGCCGTCAAGAACTTTTTTTACATCATTACCGTTTACAAAATAACTTAGTTTATTATCTCTTAATTTAATATAATTTTCTGAAATCGTAGGAACATAAACATATGTTGAAGAACCATCACTGTACAAATTAGCATTTACAAAATCTTCTCCATCATAAGCTGTTTTCAAATCTATAAAACTCATACCGCCAGCATTATTTTTTACATAATCTGCACTAAACTTAACCTTACTAAGTTCATCATATAAATCTGCATTCCCGTCATTGCTTTTAATTGTATAAGCTAAACTAACATTACCATCGGTAATATCATATACATTTTCATTTACATTACTTTCTAAATAATCAAATAATCCATCCACTGTTTGGGTAAATAAAGTTTTTGGATTATTACTAAAAAACATCAAACAAAGAATAATTGCAATTACCAAAATCAAAAATATCGCAATAAGCCACGGTAATTTAGATATTCTAGCCTTAGCCGAATTCTTCACAATATCCGTATAATCCACATTAAAATTTTCTGCTTTTGCATCTTCATCCATTAAAGTATCATCTAGTGCATCATTTGTCCTATCCTCGACCTTTTTTACAAATTCTTTTATTTTATTTTTAGTATTATTTTCAGTATCTTTCATATACTTATCTCCTACTCTTTACATCAATAATATCAAAATAATAGATTTTTTTCAATAGAAAAGAGATAGCTTAAGCTATCTCTCCATCCATACTCCATGTTTTAACATCCGTAATTTTAACATTTACAATCTCACCTAACATCTCTTTAGGTGCTTTCACATTGACAAGTTTCATTGTATCCGTATATCCGGCAAGCATTTCAGAATTTTTCTCGCTTACATTTTCTAATAAAACAGGAACAACTTTGCCTAAATATTTTTCATTTGCTTCCCTCGCATATTTATTCACAAGCTCATTTAATCTATGTAATCTTTCTTCTTTAACTGATAGTGGTGTTTCATCTCTCATCTTAGCCGCTGGCGTTCCTTCTCTAGGCGAAAAGATAAATGTAAAAGCTGAATCATACTTACAAGTATTTACGACATCCAAAGTATCTTCAAAATCCTCCTCAGTTTCACCTGGAAAACCTACAATAATATCCGTTGTAATAGCCGCATTAGGAATAGTTTCTTTAATTTTATTAAATAATTTCAAATAAGATTCTTTAGTATATCTTCTGCCCATTAATTTTAAAATTCGATCAGAACCAGATTGTAATGGTAAATGAATATAAGGCATAATATTAGGATACTTGCTGGTAACCTCAATCATTTTATCCGTAAAATCCCAAGGATGTGAAGTTACAAATCTAACTCTCTCAATACCAGTTTTCGCAACCTCTTCAAGTAAATCACTCATATCATATTCTAAATTTAAATCTTTACCATAAGCATTGACATTTTGACCAAGTAAAGTAACCTCTTTATAACCGTTGTCTTTCAAAGATTTAACTTCTCTAATAATATCGCCAAATCTTCTACTTCTTTGTTTTCCTCTAGTGTAAGGTACTATACAATATGTACAAAACTTATCACAACCATACATAATATTAACAAAGGCTTTATATTTACTATCCCTTTTAGCAGGCATATCTTCAATGATATCACCCTCACAGCTATACACATCGACTTCTATTTTATCTTTATGCATCGCTTTATTTAAAATCTCTGGTAACTCATGAATATTATGCGTTCCAAAAACTATATCTAAGAAACTATACTTATCTAAAATCTCATTGACGACAACTTCCTCTTGAGCCATGCATCCACATACACCAGTAATAATATCTGGTCTATCTTCTTTCATATGTTTAAGTCTTCCAATCATACCAAATACTTTATTATGCGCATTCTCTCTAATCGCACAAGTATTAAGTAAAATCAAATCTGCACTTTCCATATCATCAGCTTCTTTAAAGCCCATTTCCTCTAAAATTGCTTTAATATTTTCTGAATCGTGAACATTCATCTGACAACCATATGTTTTAACAAAATAAGTTTTTCCTACACCAAGTGTTTTTGAATCCTCTGGTATTTCATACTTTTTAATCTTAACTTCATTTTTAGTTCTTTTCTTAGCTTCATCTAAATGTGGCATCAACATACTAATCACTTCCTAGGGAAGATAATACCATAAATCCAAAGAAAAAGCTAGTCTAAACTAGCCTTATTAAAGGTTTACACCTCTCCAATTACGATTAAAATCATTGGCTTACACTCAGTTTGTTCATAGAAATACTTACCAACCTTATCTCTAATTCCAAGTTTAACCTTAGAAAAATCAACATAGTTTGAATTAGTATTTTCATGAATAACATCAGTTGCTATTTTTTCAGCATCTTTAATCAAATTAATGTTATCCTTAACAAATATAAAGCCTCTCGTTAATACTTCTGGTCCAGCCAAAATTTCCTTAGTCTGTTTATCAATAGTCGCTGTAATAAGAACAATTCCACTATCACTTAAAAGTTCACGATCTTTAAGCACAAGTTCACCGACATCACCAGCTGCTAAACCATCGATTAAAATATCGTCAACCGGTACTTTCATACCATTATCAACTAATTCACCATTTTCAAAATAAGCAACTTCACCATTTAATCTAAGTAAAATATGGTCATCATCCATGCCAACTTCTTTAGCTACATTACGATTAGCTACTTGATGACGATACTCACCAATAACTGGCATATAATATTTTGGTTGCATTAAATCTATCATCAACATCAAATCTTCAGAAGAAGCATGATGTGATAAATATTTCTTTCTAGATAACTCGATAACATTCGCACCAATTTTAGCAAGTCCATCAAGTATTTTAGTAGCTGTTCGCTCCATACCATCTTCAATTGGTGACGCAAATATAATCGTATCATCTGGTGTAACTGTTATAAATTTATCATAACCTCTAACAATTCTCTTCAAATTAGAAAAAGGTCTTTCTCTTTCATCAGATATAATAACGACAATTTTATCGTCCTTAACATGGCTAATTGGTAAAATTCTCTTCTTATCAAAATTGACATAGTTCTTATCAATAGCTTTTAAAATAACACTCTCTAAACTTTTACCCATAATAACCACATTACGGTCAGTATTTTTAATTTCGTTAAATAACTCTTGAATTCTATAAAGTTGAGCTTGATAAATATTGTATAAAATTCTACCATCTGCTTTATTTATTACTTCTCTGAGTGCTTTTGCCGTACGATGGTTAGGTGAAGTAAATCCTTGTTTATCAGCATATAAAGACTCTGAAAGCAAACACAAAACACCTTGTTTTCCAACATATGCAAGTTTACCAATATCAGTCTTATAAGCACCTAACATAGTTGAATCAAATACAAAATTACCCGTATAAAATATCGCTCCATCAGGTGTATATAAAACATAACCAACATTATCTGGAACCATATGTGTTAAAGATATTGGAAAAATACTATTTTTACCAAAATTAATTTTTCTATGTGGTTTTATAACCCTTAAATTTTTAACACTCAAATTATCCGCTAAAAGATCATCTTTAATAATTTCCATCGTAAATGATGTTCCATAAATTGGTAAATCAGGAACCTCTTTTAATATTTCTGATAAAGCTCCCATATTATCATAATGTCCGTGTGTAATAAATATACCTTTAATATTTTTTCTATTTTTCTTAATATAATCATAATTCGGAATAATATAATCTACTCCAAGCATTTTGTCATCGGCGTATTTTAATCCCGCATCAAATATAAATATATCATGGTCGACTTCTACGACATACATATTTTTTCCGTCTTCATTTAATCCACCGAGTGCAAATATTTTTATTTTACTCATTTTTTCTCCTTTCTTAAGTCATTTAAAAGCCTTAATAATTATAACAAAAAAAGCCATAAAAAGCAATTTACCATTATGGCAATTTTTAAGCACATAAAATATAACAAAATGCAATCATTTTATATAACTGTTTGTTATATTTATACATAAGGAATGTTCAGTAGTTGAGTGATTGCCGCTTTTCTTTTTAAGAAGGGAGGCGATATAATGAACAAGAAAGATTTTTTAATCTTATGCTTACTCATTATCATCTTCTTTTTATTATCGTTATTATTGATAACCTTAATATAAAAGAAAATCACCTAACACATCTGTGATTAGGTGAAACCCAAAATCTTGGCAACATCCAACATGGAAGTATTGAACGTTCCTTTTTATTTTATGAAATTTCCTTCATCTATATACATTCTATCATAAATTTAACTTAATGGCAAACTAAATGAAAATTTTATCTAATTCTTTATTAGGTAGTAACATTTTTATTCCTTTAACAATTTTAATTTCATATTCGGTCGTTCTTGTTTTCAGCATTTCCCCATCAATACAAAATCTCTTTTTAGGTGGTTCTTTTAATTTAATCTTTAAATTATCCGTTCTAAAGAAATAAAATCCTGGAACTTTAGTAATATCACTTGTCTTAAGTAAATATAAACTTCTAATTATGTCTTTTTTAGTTGTAATATTAGAAAGCAAAACCTCAAACTTTCCATCATTCATCTTCACATCTTGTAATATTTCTAAACCACCCATTCTACTGGCATTACATATTAAGACAAACGAATAAAGTCCAGTATAAGTTTCACCGTTAGCTGTATAACTCATTTCAAATAAATGAGTTTTTTGATTAAATGATTTTATCGCATTTATCATATAAGCTAAATATCCAAAATTCTTCTTTAATTTTCTAGGTGTATCATAAGCCACATCCGTAAATTTGCCAAGACCAGCCACATATACAAAAGGTTCATCATTAATCGTACAAATATCTAAATCCTTAACCGTACCTTCCAAAATCATTTTTAAATTATTAACTGGATTCTTACCCATACCGAAAGTCGCACCCAAATCATTGGTAGTACCAAGTGGAATATGTGTAAGTAATAATTTCTTTTTGCGTTTTAAATTACCAGTCACAACTTCATTAAACGTTCCATCTCCCCCTAAAGATATTACTAAATCGATTGTCTCAGGAAGATCAGCTATTATTTTTTTCGCATGACCCGCATATTTTGTAAACATAATATCTACGCTATATCCATATTCATTTAAAACATTTTTACACTTATGCGCTAAAACATCTTTGTTGTTTTTACCACTATTAGGATTACATATTAATACGCTTTTTTTCATTATGACCACCACCATCATTATACATTAATTTATATAAATAACAAAATTACATATGATAACTTTTTTCTTTTTCTAAAACTATATTAACTGTTTCTGGAAAAATATCGCATATAGTGGCAAAACTTTCAAAACACCTTTTAAGCTTTTTCAAATCTGATAAACTACAATTATCCAACCAAGCTTCAAAAGTGTCATCTTGAATCCTAACATACAAATCTAAAAATGCTTCATCTTCTAATTGATGAGAGTAAACCTCTAATGCCATAGTCAAAGTAATAACTGTATAATTCTTTTTACATAATTTCAAAAAATCTAATAGTTCATAAACACTATCATAATTATATTGTTTTATTGCTAAATCAAGTTCTCTTTCACTTTTATCCAAATAATCAATCAAATCATTAAGCATTTCCTTTACATTTATATATTGCTTATTAAACTCTTCTAAATTAACATCTATTTTAGGTTCAATTCCAAACATTATTATCCCTCTTTCACGTTCATATATATTACCATCTTACAAATAAAAGTCAAATTAAAAGAAGAAATATCATATTATTTCCTCTTTAATATTTGGATTTTTCAAAACTTCAATTAATTTATCAATTTCTTCTTTAGAATTATAAAAATATAAACTAATTCTACAAGTGTTCTTAATATGAATCTCATCCTTAAGTATTTTAGCGCAGTGATTTCCAGCTCTTGTACATATATTATATTTATCTAAATAAATAGATAAATCTTGTGGGAAAATACCATCATAATTAATTGTTACAATTCCACTGTGACTATGGGCATTGTAAATCATAATCTGTGGAATTTCCTTTAATCTATCAAGTAAATAGTTTTTAAGTTCTATCTCATATTTATGAATACTATCAAGACCAATATCCATTAAATATTTAATAATATAACCAAATCCAATAACCCCTGCAATATTAGGTGTTCCAGCTTCTAATCTATCAGGCATCATCTTATAAAATCTAGTTCCATCAGTACTAAAATCTGCATTCATTCCCCCGCCAAATATAATCGGCTTTATATCATTTAATAACTCTTCCTTACCATATAAAACTCCAACCCCTGTTGGTCCACACATTTTATGAGCTGAAAAAGCTAAAAAATCAATATCTAAATCCTGAACATCTACTTTTAAATGTGGTACACTTTGAGCTCCATCCACTAAAACAAGTATTCCTTTACTATGGGCTAGTTTAATAATTTCTTTAATTGGTCTAACATCACCAACAACATTACTAACATGCGCAATCGAAATAACTTTAGTTTTAGGTGTAATTGCCTTCTCCACATTTTCCATTAAAACCTCATGATTATCATCTAATTCAATATAACTAATTTTTAATTTTAATCTATCAGCAAGTTCAAACCAAGGAAGTAAATTAGATGCATGCTCACTTTTTGTAAGTAAAACCTCATCACCTTCGTTTAACTTATTCGCAAAATATCCAAAGACAATTTTATTAATTGAATCAGTTGCTCCACTAGTAAAAGCAATCTCTGAAATTTTTCTTGCATTTAATAAATCCTTTACTAAATATCTAGTCTCTTCATATTTCTGACTTGCTTTAATACTTAAAGCATAATCCCCTCTATGCGCATTTGAACTGTAATTATTATAATAATCACTAATAGCTTCACCTAAAAGCTTCGGTTTTAAAGTCGTTGCCCCATTATCAAAATATATAATTCCAGAATTTAAAATATTAAAATCTTCTCTATGCATAACCTCACCTCCAATACTTATTAATCATATCTTCTAACGTCTTTTTATAATAAGTAATACCATTCAAAAGAAAACCTTTAGTAAGTAAATTCTCTGAATCTTTTTTCGAAATACCTCTACTCATTAAATAAAATACCTCATCAGGTGAAAAAGTACCAATAAGTGCGCTATGATTAGCCACTACATCTTCCTCATCTATAAATAAATTAGGTTTTATCGTACAATTATTTTCTGTCATGTTGATAATCCTACCACTTTGATTAACATCACATCCAGTAATGCCATTAGACACAAATCCTGAAACATTAAATTCTAATATTCCATCTAAAATATTAACCCCATTATTTACTATGTTGCTAACCGTATCTTTCGCATTATGATAAACTAAAAAATTGTACTTTTCGTCTTTTTTACTAATCGTTTTCAAGTTAAAATCAATTTTAGCTTGCACACCATTTAAATTAACTACCGTCATCTCTTTAATACTTTGTCCATCATTAATTTTCTCGATATTCAAATAACTATTTTCTTCTAAATAATACTTATATTGAAATTTATAATCACCATCGTGTTTATATTCATAAATATTTGCTTTCACACCTTTTAAAACATTAACATAAAAATCCAATTTTATATCTACTTTACTAACATCAATAATTATATCTGCATCTTCTAAAATTTTAACCTTCACACTCTGAACATTCAAAAACTTACTAGCTTCACCTATACTAACTTCAATTCCATCATTATTCTCTATTTTTATCTCTTCATTATAAACTGTAATCTTATTCATGATTATCTCCCACTAACTTATCATAACCTTCTTCTTCAATTTTTAAAGCTAGTGTTTTATCGCCACTTAAAACTATTTTACCATCCTTCATAATGTGAATAAAATCCGGTTTTATATAATCAAGTAACCTTTGATAATGCGTAACAAGTAAAATTGCTGGTTTTCTATCGTTATAGTAATCCATCACACTTTCGCCAACTAATTTTAAGCTATCGACATCTAAACCAGAATCTATCTCATCTAAAAGTACGACATCAGGCTTTAATATATTCATCTGTAAAATTTCATTTTTCTTCCTCTCTCCACCAGAAAAACCATCATTAATTCCTCTATGAATCATCTCCGGATCCATATGTAATTTTTCAGTTAATTTATCAACCTCTCTAATAAATGGAAGCAACTTAAATTTATCGCCTTCTTTAGCTCTTAAAGCACTTCTTAAAAAATCGGCATTCGTTACCCCTTCGATTGCCATCGGCATTTGCATACCTAAAAATATTCCAAGCTTAGCTCTTTCATTAACCGGCATATCATTAATAACCTTTCCATTATAAGAAATAGTTCCTTTAACAATTTCATAATTAGTATCTCCCATAATAACTTTCGTTAAAGTAGATTTACCAGTTCCATTCGGTCCCATAATCGCATGAATTTCCCCAGATTTTATCTCTAAACTAAAATCTTTCAAAATTGTTTTTCCAGCCACTTTTACAGTCAAATTATCTATATTTAAAATATTCATATTTAATCACCTCATTATATTTTAACATTTTTTCTATCATTTTTGTATAAAAACACTAAAATTAACCAATAATATATTAGAATATTCGCAGATATTCACATTTAAAAGAGTTTACTCTTTTTTTCTATCTGTGATAAAATAAAAGTGGTGATGAAAATGGATTGTATATTTTGTAAAATTGTAAACGGAGAAATTCCTTCATACACACTTTATGAAGACGAAATAGTTAAAGTATTTTTAGATGTTAATCCCGATGTCAATGGCCATACATTAATTATTCCCAAAAGACATTATACAGATTTATTCGACATCGATAACGATACTCTAATGCATATTATGGATGTAGCCAGAAAAATAGACAAACTATTATCTGGCAAATTACACACTGATGGATTAACTCTTGTTCAAAACAATGGATTAAAACAAGAAGTCAAACACTTTCATCTTCATTTAAAACCACAATATAAAAATGAAGAAGAATTACTCCCAGTCGAAGAAGTATATAAAAAAATAAGCAACTAAGCTTATTTTCTTTTTTTACCTTTAGTTGGTCTTTTTTTCACCTTCTGATTACTTTTCTTCTCTTCATCACTGATTCTTCCGAGTGGTGATGGTGAAAATTCAAATAATTTATTTAAACCATCTTTAGTTGATACATCAATTCTAATCCATTGCCCATTTTGTAAATAATAAACCTCTGGATAACCATATTTATTAAGTTCAACCATTAAATTAGGATTATTTTCAAATTTAACCCTTGCTGCCTCAAAAATTCCGCGATATAAAGGATTAACGTTTTTAGGAAAAACCGTAACCATTCCTTTTTTTATTGGAAATCTAACATTTTCTTTGTTCATCTTAAGTAAAGTTCCAAACTCTTCATAAGTTACCATAAATGAATTCATATTCTTTCTCGGATAAAATCTTTTCTCACCTAAAGAATCTACATAATCATGCATCCATAAACTATACGGTTTTTTTAGACCAGCTCTCGCCACTCCATAAAGTTCAGAATCGTCAAAATCATAAAACTTCAAATCTCCCCTTAGTAACATCCAGGTTGGATGATTTCTTATAACAAAATTTTGTTCATCTTTACTTAATTTTAAAATATTTCCTTTTTCTCTAATTAAATCAACAGCTCCTGCACATAAATAAAGCTGATGAGTTAACTCCTTACTTGGTATATCATACTCTTTACCATCTATGTATACCTTATCAATATGATTTATTCCATCTTCAAGTACACTTACTTTTAATAAAGCCATATCACATTTATCAAACAAAGCAAAAACAGCATTCTTTTCTTCTCTACTAAATTTTATATTTTCCATAATATCCTCCCAAAATTTCAAGCATATAATACACATAAAACCCTAAATTGTCAAATAATAAACATTTGCCATATTCATGATTTAATAACCTTCATATCATAAATTAGATAAGGGGGAAAGAAAAATGTTTAGAAAAAACTTTGGTTTTAATAGACCAATGAATAACTGTTGTGATCAAGAACCAAATTGTCCTATTATGGAACCAGTTATCACAAATTGTGTAGAAAGAGAATTTTGTCACGAAGTAAAACATGTTTGTCCAATTCACACTCACGTAATTAATAAACATATTTATAATCACACTTACACTCCTGAATACTCATGCTCTGAAGAAAATCAAATTATCAACAACGATCCAGGATGCGGTTGCAATAAATTTAATAACAATGGTTTTTAAGCCATTGTTTTTCATTCAGAAAAAAACTAAGAATTAACTCTCAGTTTTTAAGTTTTCAATTTCAGCCTCAGTTAAATCTGTAAATTTAGAAATATCACTGAGGTTCATTCCAGCATCTAACATTTTTTTAGCAATTTCTAATGCTTTCTTGTTTGATCCTTGTTCTAAGCCTTGTTCTAATCCTTGTTCTAATCCTTGTTCTAATCCTTGTTCTAAACCTTCAGCATGTCCTTTTTTAACTGCCTCTGCATGATCGATTTTCTTCATCCATTCGTCCATTTTATCTTTGTCATATAAACCAATAATGTGCTCATCTTCATTTAAATCTTCAATTATATTTGCCATACTTTCTAACTCCTCGTCTCCTTTAGAAATATCTCTAAGCTCTTTTCTACTAGTTATCTGAAACATTACTAATATTTTTTCTAACTTAGATAAACTTCCTTTACCATTAGTATAATACTTTTCTAAAGGTTTGACCATATTTATATGTATTCTTTTAAAATTTTCTTCATCAGTAAACTTCCCTGTATCATCTTTCATACTAAATTCGATAAATAACCTATCATCAAATCTATTTATAACATTAAAATTTAATTGAAACACTTCACTATTATCTACTAAAGAACCTGACAAATATCTATCATAAGCTATTTTATGATGATACAAATTATTCTTAGCTACCATACTTGCTTTCGCACTTTTATTAGCCTCGATATTTATAATTGTTCCTTCTACTTTTACTATAAGATCAGTTATCTTTTTTCTTTCTTTATATTTTTCTACTGGAAGCTCTGCATTAGCAAACACTAAATTTTCATAAATATAACCTGGCGAGTATATTGTTACATGACTTATAATCAAAGACAGCAATTTCCTAAACTCAGGATTTTGAACAATTGATTTAAATATTGGATCAAACATTGAATTCATAAGTTTATCTGAATTTTTAGATCTAACTATAGTTAAACTTTTTGGCATATATTTGCCTCCCTTCTATATGAGGTAACCCTCTATATATAACATACGACAAAAGATATCACTTTTCCTTCAAAAAAAATAAAAAATGCCAAAAAATTAGCATTTTTTTCTAAAAAGGCATTTTAAAATTTTCACTTTGCATTCTTTTAACCATATATTATCAATTATTACTATTTATTTCTTTTATTTCAATATTCATAATTTCCAAATAATCTTTTTCTACCCTAGTTAAATGATTATGCATATATTTATAATATTCCTCATGAGCTTTTTTAATGCCTCCGAATATGATACAGTACCTTTATTATTCAATATATCATTGTGTGTCATTTTCAAAAAACTATCTAGTTCCGTAACCCAATCTTGTATAGTCATTGTTTTTCTTTTTAATGCATTAATTTTGGCAACATCAAGATATGCAGACACCAATCTGCTTAGAACCTGTAATTCTTCATGTGTCAAATAGTTTTGGCAATTTAAATTGCTTTTTTAGTTGGCATATCTCCTCTAAAATTAGTAAGTCCTATATTATCATTATTACTAGCAACCCTATTATAAATTTTTTCAGCAGCCGTATTATTAGAAACAGCATACAGCATCTTATTCTGAATGGTCCTAAAAAAATTAATTGTAATTTCTTTTTTCGGATTATAATCAATTGAAGTAGCATATATATCAAATATTTTTCTCCAAAAAACTTTCTCACTTGACCTTATATCTCTTATTTTATCAAGAAATTCATCAAAATAAAGCTTACTACCATTAATTTTAAAGCTTTCAACATTTAAATTATATAATTTACCATCTTTTGCAGTTGTTCGGAATTTCCGAACAGTTGATAATTCATCTAACTCACCTTCTTCAAATATATTTTTTGTATGCTCATTAATCGTTAATTTAGCTTTGCCATATAGTTTACTTATTTGTTCTTGAGTTAGCCAAACATTTTCTTTTTACAAAATAGCTTCAACTTTAACATCATCATTGACTCCGTATATTAAAAATTTATTTTCCATTACATTTTGCTCCAATTAAATCAACTCATTCTACATATAATATACAACATTTTTCCCATATTTCCTTCTTAAAAGGAAAAAAAATACTAAATTTAGTATTTTTTAAAAAGGCATTTTAAAATTTCCACTCTGCATTCTCTTAACCATAACTTTCATCTGTTCAAATTGTTTTAAAAGCTTATTAACTTCTTCAACACTTCTACCACTACCGCTAGCTATTCTTCTTTTTCTACTAGCCTTTAATATATCAGGATTTCTTCTTTCTTCTAAAGTCATTGATAAAATAATTGCTTCTATATGTGCCATTTGTTTAGGATCAATATTTACATTATTTAAACCCATTTTTTTAGCCCCCGGAATTAACTTAATTAAATTTTCAAGTGGTCCTAATTTCTTAACTTGATTTAATTGATTTAAGAAATCCTCTAAATCAAATTTACCCTTTTGTAATTTTTTAGCAGTCTCTAAAGCTTCCTCTTCATCAAATACTCCTTCAGCTTTCTCAATCATACTCATTAAATCGCCCATATCGAGTATTCTATTAGCCATTCTCTCTGGATGAAAAGGTTCTAATCCATCCATCTTCTCAGAAACACCAATAAACTTAATCGGAATATTTGTTAAATGTCTGATAGATAAAGCCGCACCACCTTTAGTATCACCATCCAACTTAGTTAAAACAGCTCCTGTTAAAGGAAGTCTCTCATTAAATCCTGTAATAACATTAACCGCATCTTGTCCAGTCATACTATCGATAACAAGTAATATTTCATTAGGACTAACAGCTTCATTAATGTTTTGTAATTCTTCCATTAACTCATCATCAATATGTAGTCTACCAGCCGTATCGATTAAAACATAATTGTATCCATTTTCTTTCGCATAATTAACCGCATTTTTTGCAATCTCAACCGGATTACCTTTTCCTTCACTATATATTTCAATATTTAACTCTTTACCTAATTGTTTTAATTGATCAATAGCTGCCGGTCTATAAACATCACAGGCTACCATCAAAGGTTTCATTCCAAATTTCTTACGTAAAAGTAAAGCAAGTTTTCCTGTAGTTGTCGTCTTACCAGAACCTTGCAAACCACACATCATTAAAATAGTCATTGGTTTAACAATAATTAAAGGTTCATCTTCTTTTCCTAATAAATCAACTAATTCATCCTTAACTATTTTTACAAAAACTTCTCCCGGTTTTAAACTTTTCTTAACTTCTTCACCTAATGCTTTTTCTTTTACATTATTAATAAATTCTTTAACAACCTTATAATTAACATCTGCTTCTAATAAAGCAAGTCTTATCTCTCTTGTAACTTCTCCAATATTATCTTCAGTTATCTTTCCATAACCTTTTATTTTATTTAAAGCATTTTGTAGTCTATCTCCTAAATTTTCAAACATTTATAATCACCTATATCATTATACTCAAAGCCAAAGAAAAAAGCAAACAAATATGTTTACCAAATATAATTTACTATGGAAAACGTTGTCCACCAAGCTAACGCTTGGTGGACTTTATGCTTAAACTTAGTTTTGTTCTATAATCTTATTCTTATTATTGTGTGTTTATTACACTATTGTGAATGGGACTTCTGAAGTTCCACTTCCAGACAAAGTAGTATCAGATTTCAAAAAGACAACTGGGCGGGGAGCATGATTAGAACTATTAGAGGCAACACGGTCGCTCACATTCGCGCCCGAACTACCCACATAACCGCGCCAAACCCCACGAGAATTTCCACCAGACTCGCGAGAATAAGCATTTATTGTCCAATAATATAATGTACTTGCTTCTCCTTTATCTAACAAGTAATTACTATTACAAGCAGTTGATTTATTATTTGAAGTTGTAGCTGATGTACATAGTGGGTTTGTACTTGCCCTTAATATATCGCTTACGTTAGCTAGTCCAACATTTCCTGTCCATTGGTACATTTTCTCTCCGGCTATATTCTTTTCTATACTATCTGCTTCGGCTCCACTTTCATCCAAATACTCTACTGCTCCTATATTAAATGTATGTGATGTCATTTGTCCTTTTGCGGTTGCATTTATATTATTTGTATAATAATCATCATTTAAATATATTTTTATAGATGAATCTTCGGTTACTGTTCCGCTTTGTGATCCACTAGGAGAAGAAAATGTTCCGCTTACTGCTGCATATACTCCACAACCATATGTACTAGTACAATAAGTAGAAGATGCTGTTCGATTTTGATTATCGAAAGCGCGATTTGCTAAAACATCATTTCTTATTATTTTATATGTTCCATCGGCCTCTTTTGCTATAATTCTCCATGTTTCTCCATTGAATGTTATATAATTATCTGGATCTTGTCCACGATAAACACATCTTTCTTCCTCATAAATATCTTTATATAAGCCATCACCATCAGTTACAGTATTTACTTTAATTCCACCCATCTCACAATTAGGCATCTCTTTAATATTTCCCTTAGCTTTCAAAGTTAGTGTAGTTTGAAAAGCCGCATAACCAACACATAAACACAAAAGTAAACAAAGTGAACTTATAATAATTATCCTCTTTTGTTTTTTCATTTGTCTTCTTCGCATAAATATTCTCCTTTACTATTACGTATACTCTATATAAATTATAACCAATTATTAATAATTTATCAATGGCAACTTTAAAATAAGTGTAAAGAAAAAGACTTTTTACAAAGCCTGAGTAAATACAAAATAAAGTAAAACAATAATACCTAAAACTATTCTATAATAGCCAAACACTTTAAAGTCATGTTTCTTAATATAACTCATTAAAAACTTAATAATAAACATTGAAGTTATAAAAGCAACAATCATTCCTACAAGTAATATTGCTAGTTCCATTCCTGTAAATGCAAATGAAAACTTAACTAATTTAAGCAGTGATGCTCCAAACATAACAGGAATAGCTAAAAAGAAAGTAAATTCAGCAGCTACAGTTCTAGATACTCCAAGTAAAAGTGCTCCAACTATTGTCGCACCTGATCTAGAAGTTCCCGGGAATATTGCCGCAATAAGTTGAAATATTCCGATAAGTAAAACTGTATTATATGAAAGTTCAGCTAAAGAATTAATTTTAGAATTTTTACCCTTATTTTTATTTTCAATAATTATAAAAGCAATACCAAAGACAATTAAAGCAATAGCTACACATACATAATTATAAAATAACTTTTCAAATACCTCATCAAATAATACTCCAACTATTGCCGCTGGAACACATGCTACTAATATTTTTCCCCATAAAGATAATATATTTTTATCTAAAGTTAACTTTTCTTTTTCTTTTTTAACTGGCCAAATCTGTTTCCAAAATAATATTACAACTGCTATAATTGCACCTAACTGTATAACCACCTGAAACATATCGTAAAACTCTTTAGAAACATCTAATTTAACAAGTTCATTAAGTAAAATCATATGACCGGTACTACTAATTGGAAGCCATTCAGTAATACCTTCAACTATACCAAAAAATATAGCTTTTATAATCTCTAACATTTCATCATCTCCTAATCACATTCTATATTTTGATCACGCATTTTATTAAAAAATCTCACTGAATTTTTTCTTAACATAAATTCATTCAAAACATCATTATCTAAATTAGGTACATCCAAATAATATTTAAGTTGCCACTCATCCTCTTCATCTTTAGCTACGGTTATCTTAATATTCTCATTACCTGCATACTTTTCATTAAAACTAGTCGCACTTCCCTTAATTTCTTCTAATATTGTTTTCCCTTCATCATTTAAAGCTTTATAAGTATAAGTAACTATAGCCTCTTTTACATTATCCTCATTGTCATACGTCACATGAATACTCATATTATCAGAAATATTTTCTGAATTTTTATTAACTTCACAAGTACTTTCAAAATCTTCATTTCTAACAATACAACCAGTTAAACTAAAAGCAATCAACAAAATTAAAATTTTTTTCATCTTACCTTCTCCGGTTCTAATAATGATAAAGAAACTTTATTTTTATCAAGCTTAATCTCATCGACATAACAATCGACAATATCCCCAACATTCACAACTTCCATTGGATGTTTAATAAATTTATTAGTTAATTTAGAAATATGCGCAAGTCCATCATTTTTAAGTCCAATATCGATAAAAGCTCCAAAAGGTGTAACATTACGAACTGTTCCTTGTAATTTCATACCAATTTTTAAGTCTTCTAAATGTAATATATCACTTTTTAAAATTGGTTTAGGCATCTCATCACGTGGATCTCTATTAGGTTTCTTTAAAGACTTAACAATATCTTCTAAAGTATATACATCAGTACCTAATTTATCCGCATACTCTTTAATATTTATATTAATTTCCTGCATCTTACTAGTTCCAATATCATTTAAAGATAGTCCAAGCATATCAAGTAAATTCAAAGTAACACCATAACTTTCCGGGTGAATACTAGTAGAATCTAATATATTTTCATCCATTATTCTAAGAAAACCAACCGCTTGGGTATAAGTTTTCGAAGAAAGTAATTTCTTAATAACTTCTCTATCTTTAATCTTACCATGTTCATCACGATACTTAATCAACTTATCGATATTAGTTTTCGTAAGTCCAGATACATATTTAAGTAAAGAAGTACTTGCAGTATTTACATTAACTCCAACATTATTTACACACTTTTCCACCACAAAATCTAATGAACTAGATAATTTTTTAGGAGCCACATCGTGCTGGTACATACCAACCCCTATACTTTCAGGATCTATTTTAACAAGTTCAGAAAGTGGATCTTGTAATCTTCTCGCTATACTTATCGCACTTCTTTCTTCAACATGTAATAAAGGAAATTCACTTATTGCTAGTTTACTAGCCGAATAAACAGAAGCTCCCGCTTCACTAACTATTATATATTCACATTTATG
Organism: Candidatus Coprosoma sp.; assembly: GCA_963928595.1. Classification (GTDB taxonomy): domain Bacteria; phylum Bacillota_I; class Bacilli_A; order RF39; family UBA660; genus Coprosoma. Next base: position 31,364 of record CAWVFK010000032.1, read on the forward strand.
TTTTGCTTCTTTTATAGTATCAGCTACAAATGCTTCACTCTCCCGTGATGCCGTACCATTACCTATCGCAATAATATCAATATTATATTTATCGATTAAATCAAGTAATATTTTCTTACTTTTCTCTTTCTCATTTCTAGGTTCATGTGGATAAATAACTTTAATATCTAATTTCTTACCAGTATTATCGACAACAGCTAACTTACATCCTGTTCTATAGGCTGGATCAAACCCTAAAACCATCTTATCTTTCATCGGCGGTTGCATAAGTAACTTTTCCAAATTCAAACTAAAGTTTTTAGTTGCTTCATCTTCAGCACGCTCAGTTAACTCACTTCTAATTTCTCTTTCTATAGATGGGCCAATTAACCTCTTATAACTATCTTTAATTGCATCTTCTATCACATAATTAAATGGCGCTTCTTTCTTAATGATTTTACTTTCCAAATAAGAAATAATTTTATCTTTATCTATCTCTAAACTAACAGAAATAACTTTTTCTTTTTCAGCTCTATTAATAGCCATAACTCTATAAGGTTTCGCATATTTTACTCTCTCTTCAAAATCATAATACATATCGTATACCTTATTTTCATCAATCGCATTTTTCTTTAATTTAGTTTTTAACACACCTTCATTAAAAGTAAATCTTCTTATCCATTTTCTATAAGCAGCATTATCACTAACCCATTCGGCAATAATAAAACTAGCTCCCATAATCGCTTCTTCAGGAGTTTTCACATTTTCATTTAAAAACTTTTTAGTTAAATCTTCTAAAGAAACATTTTGAACAAAAGACATAATTATTTTCGCTAAAGGCTCTAAACCATTTTTAATTGCTTCCGTTGCTTTCGTTTTTTTCTTCTCTTTAAATGGTCTATATAAATCCTCTACCTCAACTAACTTACTGGCTTTCATAATATTAGTTTTAAGTTCATCGGTAAGTAAACCTTTCTCATCGATTAACCTAATAACATCTTCTTTTCTTTTAAGTAAATTAACTTCGTATTCATATACTTCATTTATTTTTCTAATTTGTTCCTCATCCAAATTACCCGTAACTTCCTTACGGTATCTCGCAATAAAAGGAATTGTATTTCCTTCTTCTAATAACTTCAAAGCTTTTTCTACTTGAACTTCTTTAACATTTAAATCTTTACTTATATTTTCTATTATTTCTTTATTCATATTTATCTCTACCTTCTTTAAACATTATACATTTTATCAAAATTCTTGTAAATCTAATTAACATTTTTTTACAGCAAAAGGTTGTTTATTTATTTTTTATTAACATTTGTGAAAATTATGTGTTAAAACAATATCAAGGTAAACATTTACCAAAAATATATAGGGAGGAAAAATTAATGAAAGACAAAAAGTTTGTAATTGGTGCCTTGCTTGCTATTTTAATAGTAATGGCTGTTGGTTATTCCGCATTTTCAACAGTACTCACAATTAACGGTACTGCTAGCATTAATTCAAATTGGAATGTGGCATTTGATACTACAAAAACAAGTGGTGTAAATGGTGTTATTACTAAAACAACTGGATTTACTGGAGGAACAGCTCCAGATGGAAGTGTCTCATATGGAGGTAATGGACAAACTGCTACTGTTAACGCTACATTACGTCAACCAGGAGATAAAGTAGTGTTCAAGTTAACTATTCAAAACAAAGGTACTCTTGCTGCCAATTTAGGTACTCCATCTGTAAGTGGCACTAACTGTTCTGCAGCAGGTTTAACTTGTACATCATCTAGTGGTCATATTAAATTTACAGTAACTAATCCAACACCTACATCTTTAGCAGCATCAACTGGAACTTCAACCATAACCGTTACAGCTGAGTTCCCTAACACTACAGTTTCAAGTAGTACAACTGAAAATGCATCAATTAAAGTTACTTTAAATGCTACTCAAGCATAATATGTTTTTCAAAAGGTAGGAAAAATCCTACCTTTTTACTATAAAATTTATTTATTTAAATATTTTTTACCAACATTACTATCTATCAAAGATGCTTTTTTTATAATCTTAAAACCATATTTTTCTTTAAGTTCATCGACCGTTTTTTCAAGTTCATTATTATCCTCACGTACTTTTAAATCCTCAAAAAGTGACACTTGATGACTCGAAGTATCAGATAACTTATCAAGTCTAACTCCAATCAATCTTATACCATCAGAGGTATTCATCTCATCTAAAATATCACAAGCTGTTTTATAAATTTCCTCCGTTAAATTAGTCGCATTCACTAACTTTTTTTGATGACTCATTCTTTTAAAAAACTTATCTTTTAAAGTAACAACAATAACCGAAGCATATTTATTTTGCTTTCTAAGTCTAATAGCCACATTTTCGGATAAAGCTAGTAAATAAGGATATAACTCATCTCTAGATGATATATTACGATTTAATGTTGTCTCATTTCCTATTCCTTTAGGACTAGACTCCTCACTAACTACAATATCTGAACCTTTACCGTTTGCCGCACCAATCATATCTTGAGCTTGATTTTTAAAATATTTATACAAAAATTCTCTATCAGTATGAGCCAAATCATAAATTGTATTTATATTTAAATTATGTAATTTAATTGCTGTTTTCTTACCAATTCCAAACAATTCATCTACCTGTAATGGCCACATCTTTTCTTCGACCTCATCATCAAATAAAGTATGAACCTTATAAGGCTTAGAAAAATCTGAAGCCATTTTCGCACACAACTTATTATTCCCAATTCCAATATTAACCGTAAACCCTAAAGTATCATATATTTCTTTTTTAAGCCTATAAGCAAACTCCACTTCATCACCATATAAATGCTTAACTGGCGTATAATCTAAAAAACATTCATCTATACTCATCTGTTCAATGTCTGGTGAATAATTTCGAATTAAATTAAGCATACTGTCACTCATTTTTTTATAAAAATTATAATTTGGTGGATATACTTTTAAATTAGGGCACTTCTTTTTCGCACTAAATAAAGTCTCAGCTGTTACCACTCCTCTTTTTTTTGCCGGCATCGACTTAGCTAAAACAATACCATGCCTAGCCTTTTCATCACCACCAATAACCGCATATGTCTTTCGAATATCTACTTTCATACCTTTTTTTAAATATAAAACCGCTGTCCATGATAAAAACGCATTATTAACGTCAATATGCATAATAATTCGTTTCATAGACATCACCTATAATTATTATATCACGAACATTATTTCGTACCAAGTGTAATATTTTTCTAAACAACATAAAAACACCTAAAACTAAATTTAGATGTTTTATAAATTATACTTATCCACGTTTACCATGATAATATTTTCCATATGTAAATTCATCTCTAGGTAAAACCGAGTATATTGATGTCTGTACAATACTATTTGCTAAAGTTTTTATCTGGTGGCCACCTTTAACCGCATCGACCATAACCTTATAAAAGCCAAGCCTCTCAGCAAATAACATATCTAAGTAAAAAGAATCGCCTACCATCATCGTATTACTCGGCTCGCATTCACTATCAAACAAACTATGTTTAACTAACGAAAAATCACCATAAAATGGTTTCTTCGCATTGGAAATATATTTCACCTTCAAAGTTTCACCAACCGGTTTTACGCGATTTACAGAACCACTTGAACAAAGTCCAGGCGTAATACCAATTTCTTTAATTAAATCAAATAGTTCAATCAATCTATCAGAAATATTAATATCGTCAAATGGTAAAATAGTACAATCTACATCAAAAATAGCACATTTAATACCACTATCATATAATTTAACATAATTTATATCATAAACACTTTTTTCATAAGTGTCTGGAATAATTTTCTTTAAATCCACAGATTTCACCTCTAGTTCTCTTAGTATATCATATTATATTAAAATGTCAAAATTACATTATTTTGACATTTTCTTTCTAATATACTCCAAAACTTCTTCTTCTGTTTTACTAAAATCATCATAATTTGTTTCAAACCATTTAAGTTTCATCTGATTACGAAACCACGTATATTGTCTTTTGGCATATTTTCTACTCTTACTCTTTATAAGATCTATCGCATCTTCTAAACTAGTCTTACCATCAAAATAATCAAATAACTCTTTAGGTCCAATTGGTGTCATAACCGCTTTTGATCTAATACCAAGATCATATATTTCTTTTGCTTCTTCCACTAAACCCTCTTCTACCATTTTATCGACTCTTTTATTAATTTTATAATATAAAATATTTCTATCCGTCGTAAGTCCGATAAACAAAGTATCATAAAGTAAAGTTAAATCCTTTTTCTTTTCACTATATGGTTTCTTATTAGCCTTATAATAATTAAGCGCGCTTATAACTCTAACCCGATTATTCAAATGAATATTAGTATTTGGATCAACCTCTAAAAGCATCTTATAAAGTTCATCATTACTGACACCTTCATATTCATCGTTAGCCTTTTCCTCAAACTTATAATCATATAAGGCCGCATTTATATAAAGACCTGTTCCCCCAACTAATATTGGAGTTTTTCCACGTTTTAAAATATCATCGATAATTTTGCGGGAATCTTTTTGATAATCAAACACTGTATAATCTTCTCTTAAATCTTTTTCGTTAAACAAATAATGTTTAACCCCTTCAGTATCTTGAACTTTATTAGTCGCAATATCTAACCCCTTATATATTTGCGTGCTATCCGCATTTATAATCTCACCATTTAACTGGTGCGCTAAAAAGATTCCTAAATCGGTTTTCCCAGTCGCTGTTGGACCAGTAATTACAATCACCATATTATCACCTTACTTTATCAGCATACTGTCGCCAAACGAAAAGAAACGATATTTATTCTCTATAGCTTCATTGTATGCTTTCATTATATTATCCTTACCAGCAAGAGCACTAACTAACATAACTAAAGTTGATTTTGGTAAATGAAAATTTGTAATCAAATAGTCTATACCCTTAAATTCATACCCTGGATAAATAAAAATGTCTGTCCATCCAGAGCATTCTTTAAACTTACCATATAAACTAGCAATCGTCTCTAATGTTCTAGTTGATGTTGTACCCACACTGATAATTTTATGTCCTTCTTCTTTTGTTTTATTAAGTAAATCAGCTACCTCCGCACTCATGACATAATATTCACTATGCATTTTATGTTTAGTCACATCTTCGACATTAACTGGTCTAAAAGTACCAAGACCTACGTGCAAAGTAATATACGCGATATTTACACCCTTGTCTTTTATCTTTTCAAGTAAATCTTTAGTAAAGTGTAAACCTGCCGTTGGAGCGGCCGCACTGCCAACATTTTTCGCATAAACTGTCTGATATCTATCTTTATCTTTTAATTTCTCATGAATATAAGGAGGGAGCGGCATTTCACCCAATTCATCTAAGATTTCATATAAAATTCCTTTATACTCTAACTCAAATTTACGTATACCTTCATCTAATACATCAGTACATCTAGCTTTTAACTTTCCATCACCAAAAGAAACAATCGTTCCTTCTTTAATTCTTTTCGCCGGTTTAGTTAAACATTCCCATACATTATTTCCTTCATCTTTCAATAATAAAATTTCGATAACAGCTCCCGTTTCTTCCTTAACTCCATAAAGTCTAGCTGGCATAACTTTAGTATCATTTAAAACTAAAGTATCACCTTTTTCCATATAATCAATAACATCAGTAAAATGTCTATGACTAATTTCTCCAGTTGTTTTATCCAAAACCAATAATTTAGATGCATCCCTTCTCTCAAGTGGTGTTTGGGCAATTAATTCTTCTGGTAAATCAAAGTCAAAATCGTCTGTTTTCATCTTATCACCCTCTAAAATAAAGTATCTTGTCTGTTTTTCTTTAAATAATCATAAGCTTTTTCTGTCACCATTCTACCCCTACTGGTTCTTTTAAGAAAACCATTTTGAAGTAAATAAGGTTCATATACATCCTCAATCGTTGATGCCTCTTCTCCAATACTAGAAGCTAAAGCATCAATACCAACTGGACCCCCATTAAACTTTTCAATAATCGCATTAAGTAAATTATAATCTGTCGCATCAAGTCCAGCTTCATCAACTTTAAGTTTTTCCAAAGCCATTTTTGTAATATCTAAATCGATATTACCGTCGCCCATTACTAAAGCAAAATCACGAACTCGTTTAAATAATCTATTAGCCACCCTTGGCGTTCCTCTACTTCTTCTAGCAAGTTCCATTGCCGCATCTTCTGAAATTGGTGATTTTAAAACTCTGCTTGTTCTAAGAACAATTTGTTTTAGTTCCTCTTCTGTATAAAAATTAAGCCTTGATACAATTCCAAATCTATCTCTTAAAGGTCCGGTTAAATCACCAGCACGTGTCGTTGCTCCAACTAAAGTAAAAGGTGGCAAGTCAATTGTGATATTTCTACTTGAAGCATCAGAACCAACAATAATATCTAATTTAAAATCTTCCATTGCTGAATATAAAATTTCTTCAATAAATCTTGGTATGCGATGAATCTCATCAATAAATAATACATCTCCAGGTTCTAATGTTGAAAGTACTGCCGCTAAATCACCGCTTTTTTCAATCGCTGGACCACTAGTTGTTTTAATATTGCTTCCCATCTCATTAGCTATAATATAAGCCATTGTCGTTTTACCAAGTCCTGGAGGACCATACAAAAGCACATGATCTAAAGCTTCCGAGCGCATCTTGGCTGCCTTCATAAATATATTCAAATTTTCTTTTAATTCTGATTGGCCAATATACTCATCAATACTCTCCGGTCTAATTGAAGTTTCAAAATTATCTTCTTCTAACTCCTCACCAGTAACTAATCTTGCCATCTAATCACCTCCTATTTTAAAAGTAATTTTAAAGCTGTTTTTATTTGTTCTTCAATATCTAAAGAACTATCGACCTTCTTAACCACTTTATTAATATCTGCATTCTTATAACCTAAACTTCTTAAAGCTTCCACAAGTTCATCACTAGTTTGATTATTAACTCCTTCCGTTTTAGCAAGTTTTCCTTTTAAATCCAAAATAATCTGTCTAGCCACTTTATCGCCAATCTTTGGAAATTTTTTCAAATATAAAATATTTTCTCTTTCAATCGCATCAACAATACCATCAGGTGAACCTAAAGCAAGCATCGGTAGTGCCATCTTACAACCTAATCCTTTAACTGAAATCAACTTTAAAAATAACTGTTTTTCTTCTAATGATTTAAATCCATATAAAGTTATCTCATCTTCTCTAACATATTGATATAAATAAACCGTATATTCTTTATCTATCTCAAATGAATAAGGACTAGCTGTATAAATCAAATAACCAACACCATTATTATCGACAACTATATAATCACTTTCTATATCTTTAATAAAACCTTTTATATAAGCATACATACTAACCACCTATTTAATTATAACACGAACAACCGTTTTTTTACAGAAAAAAAGCCAACCGTTTAAAATTTTCGGTTGACAAACTTAGAAAACAATAGTCCTAAGAAAATCATATAAATAAGTACATATAAGAACATTACTATGTCATTAAACATTCCTAAATCAAATGATTTAATAATCGCTGGTATACTTTCAGGAATAAAATTAAAGAAACCAAAAGCATTATCTTTAATTATGTACATCTTCAAATAAGTTACAATTCTCAAAAATATATCAATCATTACAAATGCGTATACAAAAGCATTGAAATCTTTAAAAAATACAATTATTAATACTAGTGCGATTATAAGTACAATTACTGGAATTGTCATTTTACCCCTCCTACTAATTCATCATAATACTTTGTAAAATCATTTACTTCACTATTATAAATATCAATAGTTAAAATTCCATCGTTATTTAAACCTCTATAATTATAATAGTTAGTTAAATCTAATTTGTACATATAAATACCATTATCATTTTCATAAACATTAATAACAATATTATATTGATTAGCCAAACTTAAATCAGCTTCTACATCCACTTCATATAAATTTAAGAAATTAGAAAGTGGTACTAAATATTGTTTAGCCTCTCCATCCATATTATAAGTTAAATTACCAATCAAATTATTGATCATTTTGCTATTTATCTTTAAAACATTTAAATCAAAAGTTGGCATAATAGTAGCTTGATGATTCTTTATCAAATAAACATTACCACCATTATAATAATAACGATTACCGCCATACATAAATTCTAATTTATCATCATAAGTCTGTCCAAAAATAACTCCAGAATTATTACTATAAGTAAATTCATAATTAGAATCACTTAAAGTAGTCTTTTGTGTTTCTGTACTTTCCAAATTTGCTCGTGTACTTGTTAGACCACGCGCAAATAGAATGACTATCACAAAAAATATAAACCATAATATAAGCGACGTTATCGGTCTAAGTTTTGGGTCAGCCCTCATTTCCTTAAATTTTTGATAATAAGGATTTTCTTTTATTTTTTTAAACATCTTATTTCAAAATCTTTCCAACTAATTCACCATGATAGCCATTGATAAAATCAACAGCTCTCATTTTTTTCTTACCCTCTGGTTGAATCTCAGTAAACACAACTTCCCCATTACTACACTTAACACCAAACCCATCAGAATAAATCGCTGTAATTTCTCCAGGCATTGCGAAATCATAACGCTTATCTGTTCTATAACATGCCCATACCTTCATAATTTTATCTTCAAATATACAGTAAGCACCCGGCCAAGAATTTAATCCTCTAACCTGGTTAACTATCTTTCGCATAGTTTTACTAAAATCGATTTTCTCATCTTTTCTACTAATATTAAAACCATAAGTAGCCTCTGATTCATCCTGTGGAATTCTTTTATTTGTTCCTTCAATAATACTTGGTAAAGTCTCTAAAAGTAAATCACGACCTAAAATAGATAACTTGTCATGTAAAGTAGACGCTGTATCATCATCAGTAATTTCTATTTTCCTTTGACTGATCATATCACCAGTATCCATACCCTCAGCCATATACATAATTGTCACACCAGTTTCACTATATCCATCAATAATCGCATGATGAATTGGTGCCCCTCCACGTAACTTTGGAAGAAGTGATGCATGCACATTAATACATCCTAATTTCGGAATAAGTAAAAGTTCAAGTGGTAATATTTGACCATAAGCACATGTAATAATCAAATCAGGTTCAAGCGCATTAATCTCTTGTAAAGCCTCCTTAATTTTATTTGGCTGTAAACATAAAATATTGTGTTTTAAAGCCACTTCCTTGACTGGTGAAAACTTTACATCACCATGTCTACCAACTGGTTTATCTGGTTGGGTTACAATAGCTCTTACTTTATACTTACTAATTAATCCTTCTAAAACCGGCACACTAAATTCTGGTGTCCCCATAAAAATAATTGTCGGATCTCTTTTTATTTCTATCTTATCAAAATCCATATCATCACCTTAATATTAATTTTACCACATTTCTAATCATTTAACTATATCTTTAATGGATTTAAATCAATATCGACATTGATTTTTTTCTTATAGTGTTCCCTAATAAATTCTAGGTAACTTAAAATCTCTTTAGTATTCTTAAATTTAATTATAATTTGAACATAATAAATATTATTAATTTTAGGCATACTAGCAGAAGCTGGACCTAAAACAATATTGTTTAAATTACTTTTTAAATAAGTAGTAATCTTACTAGCTTCACTATAAACTTCATCATAATTCTTGCCGCTAACTTTAATTAAACAAAGATTATAATAAGGCGGGTATTTAAGAACTTTTCTTATTTTCATCTCTTCATTATAAAAACTCTCATAATCATTATTCTTCGCATATACAATACTATAATGACTCACATTAAATCCTTGAATAATAACTTCACCATCTAATTTATCGCGGCCCGCTCTACCAGAGACTTGACTTAAAAGTTCATAAGTTCTCTCGCTACTTCTAAAATCCGGAATATTAAGTGTTGCATCACCATTAACCACACATACTAAAGTAACCTTAGGAAAATCAAGTCCTTTCGCAATCATCTGCGTTCCAACTAAAACATTGTATTTTCCTTCTTTAAAATCATCTATAATTCGCTTATGCGCTCCTTTATTTCTCGTCGTATCTTGATCCATTCTAATTACTTTCGCATCTTTAAATTCTTCTTTAATTAAACTTTCTAATTTCTCTGTTCCCATACCTAAGGAATTTATATTTTTACTGTGACACTTTGGACATTCTAAAAGCCTAGGCACCTTATAATCACAATAATGGCATTTCATAATATTGCCATTTTTATGATAAGTTAAAGGAATATCACAATTTGGACACTTATGTGTAAATCCACATTCCTTGCAAGTAATAACCGTCGAATAACCTCTTCTATTAAGTAAAACTAAAACTTGCTCATTTTTACTTAACCTATCATTCATCTTCACTTTAAAAATATCTGAAAATACCCTATTACCTTTTTTAAACTCATCTTTCATATCGACTAAGTAAACCTTAGGCATTTTCTTATTAACTCTATTTTTCATAACTAATAACTCATAAATTCCCGTTTTAGCTCTTGTATAACTCTCCACACTTGGTGTCGCACTTCCTAAAACAACCGGAATATTATAAGTTTTTCCTCTTCTAAGTGCCACATCAATCGCATTATATCTTGGAACATTGTCCTGCTTATAAGTATTGGAATGTTCCTCATCGATAATAATAATTCCTAAATTAGTGAATGGGGCGAACATCGCACTACGAGCTCCAATAACAATTGAAACTTCTTTCCTTTCAATCTTACGCCATTCATCATATTTCTCTCCATTACTAAGGCCACTGTGTAAAATAGCAATTGTCTTTCCAAAACGCTTTTTAAAAATATCGACAACTTGTGGTGTTAAACTAATCTCTGGAACTAATAAAATAGCTTCTTTTCCTTGTTTAAGCACTTTTTCGATTAACCTAATATAGACAAGCGTTTTTCCACTACCAGTTACCCCATGTAATAAATACGGTTTAAACTTACCAAACTTTACACTTTCTAATACTTTTGCTTGTTCTTCTGTTAAATCATAATGTTTTTTTTCTACTTCAACTTCTTCATCTAATCTATAAACTTCTTTTTCTACCTCTTCTAAATATTCATTATTAATAAGGGTTTTTACTGCAGATGAAGAAATTTTATTAGCCTCAGCCTTTAAAACCAAGTTGTTTTTTTTAACATAATCAAAGACCTGTTTTTGTTTTTCACCTTTAAATTCACCATCTTTTAAAACATGTAAATATTTAACTATCTTCTTATTAATATTTGTTTTTTCCTTAGCTTTTAAACCACTAGGTAGCATTGTCTGATAAGAAAGCGTTAAAGGTGATAATGTCTTCTTACTAATATACTTGCCAAGCTCTAACATCTCTTCATTCAAAACCGGTTTTTCATCGACTAGCTGAATAATATCTTTAACTTCATAATCAAGTTCTACTTCATCGTATATTCTAATGATAAAACCTTCAATATTTCTCCTTCCAAACGGTACTAAAGCCCTCATACCTTCTTTAGCATTCATCCCGTCAGGAATATGATACGTAAAAGTTTTATCCGTTGTTTTGGCAACAACTTCGACTAAGATATCCGCAAGCATATCATCACCACCTTATCTAACAAATATAATTATATCATGCGAACACTTGTTTAGACAACATCTCAAAAAAAATCACTCCTAAAAAACGCGTGATTTTTCCATACAATAATTTCCTTTTTCTTCATAATACATATTATTAAATTCAATACTTAATTTATGAGTTTCTAAAAATAAATTCTTCATTCTATCAGTTAAACCTAAAGTACTAGTAATTGAAAGGGCGAAAGGATGCTCAGTAAAATTAAGTGAAACATCATTGTAATATCCTCCACCTTCGACATATTCTCCATATTTATGAGCAACTATTACATCACCACTTTTAACGTACTCTGAGTTATCCGAATTTTCCATGTCTTCCACTAATTTTTTCGCATTATCTTTACCCGTTAAATAATATTTATAAACCTCTTTAATATATCCGTTACCGAGTGCTGGTGACAAATTACCAAAATTATCTGAATAATGAATTTCATATCCTAAACTTTCCCAATATTCTTTAACTTTATTTCTACCACCTAATTCATCTAAAAGCATTGCATATCCAATATTATCACTATATCTAATTGTATATTCCAAAACTGTACTTAACTTATACTTTGTTCCAACACTATCGTTTTGAATAATTCCGCTACCACCCGCACTATATTTAGCCAAATAAGTAAGTTCCTTATTCAAATCAAGTTTTCCATCATCCGCCAATTTATATGCATATAAAACTGCCGGTAACTTGGTAACACTAGCCGCATAAATTTCACTATCTTCGCCTTCGCCAAAACTATAATCACTTTCTAAATCAGTATACATAAAATCAGCATTTACTCCGCTATACAAACCTATTATTTCATCTTTCTTCGCATTAAGTTCATCACTAAAATCTTCTTCTTTTAATACTTCTTCACTCATACATGTTTTATAAGCTTCCGTACTTTTAGTAATATTTTCAGTAATATCATCAAATAATTCACCTACTTCATTACTAAAATCACCATTAGAAAAGAAGAAAATATAAATAATTAGTCCGATTATAACAAGCAAAATAAATAAAAATACGTAAAAAAATTTTTTCATTTTTTTCTTTTTTCTTACCTTACTCATCGTACTTCACCATTTTAATTATACAAACAAATCAAAATAATTTAAAGTTTTTTTTCAAAAAAATCACAAAAAAGAATATTTAAAAAATAAATATTCATAATTAATTTACAATTTTTGAATTTCAGCAATTGTTAGACCAGTGGCTTTTGAAATATCTTCTATACTCATTTTCATATTAAGCATATTTTTAGCTATTTCAATATTTCTTTTCTTAATTCCTTCAGTGATTCCAAGAGACTTTCCTTCTTTTTTCGCATCTTCTATCTCGTTATATTTAACTAAATCATCAAATAGTTCCTTATTCCATTCATGCAAAACAAACTCATCTTTACTCATACCTACCGCTCCTTCCATAAATCTTTTTAACTTTTCTTCTGGAAGTACCTGACTTATTATTTTATATAGTTCACTAAAATTCTTAGATGTGAGTGCCGTAAGCCATATTACATCCTCTTCTTTAATACCACTATAATATAATTCTCGATGTTTTTCAAGCCCTTTAATTATCATACACTGTCCTACAATTTTAAAAATAGAAATAATTGCTAAAGCATTAAATATTGAAGCCTATATGTTATTTCAAAACCCAAATCGTGACAAAGAAATAATAAACAAAATGAAAACCTCAAGACAATATAATCAGAAAAAAAATCACTAAATAAATTTTTAGTGGTTTTTAATTTTTTAAATAAGTTATATATTATCATCCATTTTATAAACCTTATTTACAGATATAAAATTCATAATCTTATTATCAACAAACTTAAATGTTACCTAAAAAGTTCACTATGACTACCTGTATTTACTAATATAAGTATAAGTTTGTCATTATTATATTGATACACTAATAGCCAATCTGGATCAATATGGCATTCACCACAATTTTTATAATATTTATCATTAATCAAATTGTGGTTTTTATATTTTAACTCTAATTTTTCCCCACAAGCTAGCTTATCAACGACATCTAATAATTTATTTATATCCTTGCCCTGTTTTAATATTTTCTTTAAATTCTTTTTAAATTTATTAGAATAAACAACTTCATATTTATATTTCATCATCAGCCACTAAAGAATTTTTTAAATCTACTCTGTTAGTATAACGAGGATATTTATTAGGGTCATTTATAATTTCTTTTACTTCTTCAAGAGCCTCTAACGTATCTTTACTAGGTTTAGGATTTGTCACTTCAAACGGAATTCCTTCTCTTTTAACAACTTGTACCAAAAACATATTGATTGCAGTACTCATATTAAGGCCTAAATCTTTTAAAATTGCTGTTGCTTCATCTTTTACTTTACTATCAACATTAACATTAATAGCAGATGTTATATTTGCCATTATATAGTCATCTCCTTCCTTAATAAAATATTAACACAATATAAAGGTAAAATCAAGATGATATCTTTATATTAAATACATAATGTCTTTATAACATTATATTTAAATTATAGTATTTTATACCAACTTCCTAATTTTGAATAAATTTACTTCCTAATTTGGCACAATATTACTTCCAAATTTGGCAAAAAAAAAGAAATCTTATTTTTTTAAGATTTCCATAGCTTGACGCATTCTCATATCGTATTTAACAATATCAAGTCCACCAAAAGCACTTAAAAATTCGTCTTCTTTCATTTGATATTTTTCAGCTAACTTCTTAGCTTCTTCCTTAGCTGCTTTATCATCGATTTCAATTTTTTCTTCTTTAGCAATTTCTTCAAGCATTAATCTGTAAGTAATTCTCTTAATAGCTTCAGGACGCATTTGATCTTTTAAAGCCTGTTCATCAGAATTTGTAAATTGATAGAACTGTTCAATAGTAATTCCTTGCATCTTTAAATGATCGGCATATTGCTGAACCATTCTATCTAACTCTTCATTAATCATTGCTTCGGGAATATCAACTTTAACATCCTTAGCAGCTGCTTCAAGTAAATCATCTAAATATTTATTTTCAGCTTCCATCTCTTTACGAGCAATAATATTTTCAGAAATTTGAGCTTCTAACTCCTCTTTAGTATTAATTCCTTCCATTCCTAAATCTTCAAAGAAATCTTTATCTAATTCTGGAATTTTAACCTCTTTAACTTCGTGAACTGTAACCTTAAATGTTGCATCTTTACCTTTTAGATCTTCTGCATGATAATCTTCTGGGAAAGTAACTTTAACATCTTTTTTATCACCAGACTTAAGTCCAACTAACTGTTCCTCAAATCCTGGAATAAATGTTCCACTACCAATTTTTAAAGAATAGTTCTCAGCTTTACCACCTTCAAAAGCTTTACCACCAACAAATCCTTCAAAATCGATAACTGCTATATCACCGTTTTCAATAGCACCCTCTTTTAAAACATCTTCTGCATATCTTTCTCTCATGTGATTAATAGCTTCTTCAATTTCCTCCGCTTCAGCTTTAACTTCGTCTTTTTTAACACCTAAACCTTTGTATTTTCCAAGTTTAACTTCAGGTCTTTTAGTTAAAGTAAATTTAAAAGTAACTTTTTTATCATCGATATTAGTTAAAGCAATATCTGGACGAGCTACTAACTCTTTAACATCGTCTGCATAATCTTTTAATAATTTTTGGTAAGCCATATCTGCTGCTGTATCAGCAGCATCCATATATAAAGATTCTTTACCATATTTTTTGATAAATACATCCTTTGGGGCTTTACCAGGTCTAAAACCATCAATTTTTGCATTTTTATTAGCTTTCTTAAAAGCCTTATCTAAAGCCTCTTCCCAATCTTTTCCTTCAATAATAATTTCAATTTCTTTTTCACTTTTCGCCATATTCTAATCCTCCAATTCTATATCCATACACCAAAGCCAATAGCGGCCATACTAAGTAGTAAACCAGCTGACCAAAACAGTCTAACGACATCCGTTTCACTCCATCCAAGTTTTTCAAAATGATGATGAAGCGGAGCCATCAATAAAACTTTAGTATGAAATTTACTTATCGCAATCCATTGAATAATAACACTGAGTGTCTCGATAACAAACACACCAGCTACAATAATAAGTGTAACTTCGTGATTTGTTATAATCGCCACACTAGCTAAGGCAGCTCCTAAAGATAAAGATCCAGTATCACCCATAAATATTTTAGCCGGATAACAGTTATACACTAAAAATCCTACTAATGATCCTACTAAGACAAAACAGAAAATTGCAATTGATTCATTACCAGAAGCCCAATCAGCACCCCAAGTAATAAGTCCAAAAGCAAAAAATGCAATTGCTGAAAGTCCTCCAGCAAGACCATCAAGTCCATCTGTGATATTCACCGCATTACTACTACCAACTAAGACAAATAATAAAAACATCCCATAAAGCCATCCCAAATCAAGCTTTATTCCTAAAGTATGAATATCGACAATCGGATCATTACCACTACTCAAAAACATATAGAAAAATACTAATGCGACAATTATTTGTAAAACCAGTTTCCAAAATATACTAAGTCCTTCATTATTATGCTTTTTAATAATTAGATAATCATCAATATATCCAAATATCGCATAAGTAATAAAGACAAATAATACGATAAACAAGTTTGTTGAAAACTCGACTTTACCAGTAAGCACCAGAGCCATCATTATCAAAACCGTTGGAATGATAAAAATTATACCTCCAGTTGTCGGTGTTCCGTTTTTCTTTTTATGTCTTTCTCCTAATGTGTTACTAACTTGCTGTCTAATATGTTTCTTCTTCAGCCATTTAATAGCAAAATAGCCAAAAACGACTGAGACCGAGAATCCTAACATAATTGACAGTACAGCTTTGGCTAATACTAACATATCCTCATCTCCAAGTAGTACAATTATACCATTTTTTTATATAATTTGTACATATTATTTAAAACATTTCTATAAGTTCATCTAGCTTATCGATAACTGGAAATCCCTTGCCATCCATATCTAAATCAAACCTTACACCTATTCCTCCAGCCTTTTTCCATTCGCGTAAATTTTCCGGATAATCATCAACTAAAATAGCATTTTTAACTTTTACCATTTCCGCCTTAGATAACCTTTTCGGCACCGGAATAATCGTTATATTTTTAATATGTTTTCTAACTAATTCCACTTTTAATTCTGCTTCTTTTAAAGAAACAACATGAGTTAAAATAAACACATTAAATTTTGAGCTATCTATAATTTTCTGAATACAATTAAAAGCATCATTGATCTCCTCAGACTCTTCCAAAACTCCACACCAATCTAAATTTTTAAAAAATTGGTAATAACTTTCATAATCTTTGTTTATATTTTCCTCTTCAGCCATTTTATATGATACATCTATCGAATTATAAATAACTCCATCAAAATCAATATATAAATCTTTCATAATTAAACCCCATTCTAAGAAAAAAAGGGACTAATTTCCCTTATTTTAAAGCATCAATTAATTCAGCTTTTTTCATAGTTGAATAACCTTCAACATCTTTTTCTTTAGCTAATTTTTTTAATTCAGCTACAGTTAATTTACTTAAATCTGTATCTTCCTTTTTAGCTTCCTTCTTAGTTTCTTTTACCTCTTTTTTATCTTCCTTAGCTGTTTTTGTTTCCTTAACTTCTTTTTTAGCTTCTACTTTAACAGCTTTTGGTTTATATTCTTTACCCTCAAGTGCTGCTTTAGCTACTTTTACAAGTTCTGCAAATGCTTTTGAATCATCGATAGCTATTTCAGAAAGCATTTTTCTGTTAACTTCAATATTAGCTTTATTTAATCCATCGATAAATTTAGAATAACTAATTTCATTTAATCTACAAGCTGCGTTAATTCTTGTAATCCATAATTTTCTGAAATCTCTTTTTCTATTTTTTCTATCTCTATAAGCATAAGCTCCTGAATGCATAACTTGTTCTTTAGCAGTTTTATATAATCTATGTTTACTACCGAAATAACCTTTAGCTTGTTTTAAAGCTTTCTTTCGGCGTGCGCGATGAATAGTTCCACCTTTAACTCTCATTTAAATTCCTCCTTCAATTATTTTTTAAGTAAATCTTTTAATCTCTTAACATCTGATGAACTCATTTCTGATTCATGATGTCTTCTTCTTCTTGATTGGTTACTCTTATGGGTTAACTTATGATTTTTCATAGCTGGTTGAAATTTAACTGAACCACTTTTTCTAACCTTAACTACTTTAGATAACCCTTTATGTGATTTTGCTTTAATCTTAGCCACAAACATTCCTCCTATTTTTCTTTAATTGGCGCAAGTATCATTGCCATAATACGACCATCAATTTTAGGTGCTTGCTCAATAACAGCAATATCTTTAACTGCATCTGCAAAGCGCATTAAAACATCTTTACCTAAATAGCTATGTGTAATCTCACGTCCTTTAAAACGAATACTTACCTTTACCTTATGACCTTTTTTCAAATATTTAGATGCGTTATTTAATTTAGTGTTAAAATCATGAACATCAATCGTTACAGATAACTTATACTCTTTCATATCTAAGTTAGCTTCTCTTTGTTTCTTCATGTTTTCTTTTTGTTTTTTCTTATTTTCATATTTATAACGATTATAATCCATTATCTTACAAACTGGTGGTTTTCCACCCGGATTCATAAGTACTAAATCGAATCCTGCATAATCAGCCAAAGTAAGTGCATCTTTAATCGGTTTAACACCTAATTGTTCTCCATTTGGACCTATTACCATAACTTCTTTTGCTCGTATTTGATCATTGATATACAAATCTTTATCTCTTGCGATACTAGACACCTCCAATAAAAAAGTGAATACAAAGTATCCACTAAAATGCACATTAAATAAGTAATAAATTTCTTATCGGCATTGAACCCATTACTTACTTGTAATCGGGTGAGAAGTGGATACTTCTTCTTTCCTTTTTCAAATTACAACAATGATTATACATATAAAGCATATGTTTGTCAAGTTTTTATATACCATTTTATTAAAGTTTTTGCTAAAATTAAAGCACAGAGAGGATGATATTTTATGAAACCAAAAATTGATTATGATGATTTTGCTAAAATCGAATTTAAAATTGGTGTAATTAAAGAATGCACAAAACACCCAAATGCCGATAGACTACTAGTTTTCCAAATCGATGTTGGCGAAGAAAAACCAAGACAAATTATTTCTAGTATTGCTGAATTTTATAAACCAGAAGATGTTATAAATAAAAGAGTTGTCGTTGTCACAAATCTTAAAAAAGCTAAATTTAGAGGTATGGAATCTAATGGTATGTTAATGTGTGCATCCCTAGACAATGATGAAGATGTTGAACTTTTGACCATCACCAAGAATTTTGCTGGCGGCACTAAAGTCGATTAAAACCAAGTTTTAAAACTTGGTTTTTTAATAACTTATTTACCTTCCTCATGTAGTTTATCTATTATATCTTCTATCTTTTGTGCATGTTTAATTGACTCATCATAGACAAATGTAAGTTCTGGGATCTGTCTAATATCTACTCTGTCACGAAGTTCATGACGAATAAAACCACTAGCTTCTTTCAAAGCCTTAGTTGTTTCATTTATTTTACTTTCATCTAAAACTGTAAAATAAACTTTTGCATAACTTAAATCAGAACTAACTTTAACATCAGTAATTGTTACAAACTTAATATTTCCATTCTTTACTTCATTCGCAATAATATAACTAATTTGTTCAATTAATGCATCTGAAATTCTTTCAGTTTTAATATTACTCATAGTATCACCTTTCTTTAATACTTCTTTATCATTATAGCATATTTTAACAAATACAAAAAGCCAGTAAATAACCTTACTAGCTTAAGTATTTTATCTTTTAACCTCTACCATTTCATAAGCTTCAATAGTATCACCTGTTTTTATATCGTTAAATCCATCAATTGTAATACCACATTCATAGCCTTTTTTAACTTCTTTAACACTATCTTTTTCTCTTTGTAGTGATCCTATCTTACCATCGTAAATTACAACACCATCACGAATAATTCGAGCTTGTGCATCTCTTTTAATAACTCCATCACTAACTGAACAACCTGCAATATTTCCAACTTTAGAAAATTTAAAGATCTGTCTAATATCAGCTGTACCTAAAATCTTCTCTTCATATTCAGGATCAAGCATACCTTTCATAGCTGCTTCCATCTCTTCAACTGCTTTATAAATTATATTATAAAATCTAATTTCAACACCTTCATCTTTAGCCTTATCTTGAATTCCTTTAGAAGGTCTAACATTAAATCCAATAATGATAGCATTAGAAGCTTTAGCTAAAACAATATCACTTTCAGTAATTCCACCAACTGAACTTCTAATGACATTAATCTTAACTCCATCAACTTCTATTTTTTGTAGACTATTTTTAACTGCTTCCGCACTTCCATTTACATCAGCTTTGATAATAACATTGATTTCTTTTAAACCTTCACCAATTTTAGCAAACAAATCATCTAAAGATACGGCAGATTTAGCTTTGTTTTCACGAGCTCTAGCTTGTTCTTTACGTTCAGAGGCAATATTTTTAGCCTCTTTCTCAGTAGCAAAAGTCATAAATCTATCTCCAGCTGATGGTACTTCATTTAAACCGGTAATTTCTACTGGTTGTGATGGCAAAGCTTTAGTTATCTCTTCACCTTTATCATTTCTTAAAGTTCTAATCTTACCAAAAGCTGTACCGACAACAATTGGATCACCTAATCTTAAAGTACCATTTTGAACAAGTACTGTTACAATTGGTCCGACATGTTTATCAAGTTTTGATTCAACTACTGTACCCATTGCATAACGATTTGGATTAGCTCTATAATTGTTAACTTCCGCAATCAACAAAATATTTTCAAGTAACTCCCCAATGCCTTCACCAGTCACAGCTGAAAGTTTTGTAAAGATAATATCTCCACCCCACTCTTCAGGCATTAAACCAGCTTCGGCCATATCGTTCATTACTTTATCAGGATTAGCACCTGGTTTATCCATCTTATTAATTGCTACGATAATTGGAACCCCAGCGGCTTTCGCATGATCGATAGCTTCTCTTGTCTGTGGCATAACTCCATCATCAGCCGCAACAATTATAATAACAATATCAGTTATACTTGCTCCTCTAGCTCTCATCTCTGTAAAAGCCGCATGACCAGGAGTATCGATAAATGTGATTAATTTATCATTATATTTAACTTGATAAGCTGAAATAGCTTGGGTAATTCCACCAGCTTCACCTTCAGCCACATTAGTTTTACGAATGGCATCAAGTAAAGTTGTCTTACCATGATCGACATGACCCATAATTGTCACTACCGGTGGTCTTGGAACCAAATCTTCTTCTTTATCGACAACCTCAAATTCTTCAAAGTTAGCTACATTTGCTGTTTCTTCTTTTTTTAGCTCCTTACCATAATCAAGAACAATGATTTCCGCATTTTCAAATGAAATAACACTATTAATATTAACCATCAAACCTAAAGAAAATAATTTTTTAATAATTTCACTTGCTGCCACCCCCATAGCTTCCGCAAGTTCCGCAATTGTCATATTCTCTTTATATAAAACTACATTTTCATTACGTACTGGTGCATTACTTTGTAATTTTTCTTTACTCTTATACATTGCTTTTTTCTTTTGAGCTAAACTCTTTTTATTATCATTTTTCTTAGGTAATTTAGCCGGCTTCTTCTTATCAGCTTTAACCGTCTTCATACTACTCTCTTCTAAAGCAACTTCTTCCTCGATCTCTTCATCCTCTAACTCTTCGCTTATCTCATCGAAACTATTATCAAGCATTGTAATTGCTTCATCATCAAGCATATCGTCCTCATTTTTTACATCAATATCAAGTTCAAAACACTTGTTTAAAACTTCAGACACCTCACGGTTAATATCTTCTGCATATTCTTTTACACTCATCATATTTACGCACCTCTTTTCTAATCTAATAAATTATTTAAATCTTCAAATACCCTATCAGGTACCTCCACTTCTAATACTCTATTTAATATCTTATTTTTTTGAGCTTTTAAAAATACACCTCTATCCTTTTTTAAATAAGCTCCCCTACCATTAGCTTTTCCGTTTTCATCGATTATCACATTACCTTCTGGAGTACGTACCACTCTCACAAGTTCTCCCTTAGGTAATTTCTCTCTAGTAACTACACACATTCTCATCGGTATTTTTCTAGTCTTCATAAATACTAATACCCTTTTCTCTCGCTTGCTCTAATGTTTCAACATCAATTTTAAAATGTGTAAGTCTAGCCGCTAATTTAACATTCATACCCTTTTTACCAATAGCTAAAGATAAATTATCGTCATTAGCAACTACTAGAGCTTCTTTCTTTTTCTCATCAGTTACAAAAACGTGCAAATCATGAGCTGGACTTAAAGCATTTTCAATAAATCTTGCTTCATCAGCTTCATACTTAACAATATCGATTTTTTCACCATTAAGTTCATCAATAATTCTATTAATTCTACTTCCATGTTCACCAATACAAGCACCTACTGGATCGACATTAGGATTTTCTGAGTAAACAGCTACCTTAGTTCTATTTCCAGCATCTCTAGCCACACTGTAAATTAAGATAATTCCTTCATTAATTTCTGGAATTTCTAACTCAAATAATCTTTTAACAAAACCATAATGTTTTCTAGAAAGTAAGATTAAAGGACCTTTTGAATTATTTTCAACCTTTGTAATATATACTTTAATACTAGATCCCATTTTAATAGTTTCCCCAGGAATAATTTCACTCTTCGGTAAAATTCCTTGCGTTCTTCCTAAATCGATATAATAATTACGAACATCTTCCATAGCTACTATTCCAGTAATCATTTCATCTTGTTTATCGGCAAATTCATTGTTGATAATTTCTCTTTCCGCTTCTCTGATTTTTTGGACTACAACCTGCTTAGCTGTTGCCGCAGCCACCCTACCAAAATCTTTAGGTGTAACTTCCTTTTCAATAGTTTCTCCAATTTTAATTCCTGGAACTTGCTTCCTCGCATCCTCTAAAGTAATATGAATTCTATCATCAAAATGGAATTCTTTTTCTACCTCTACCTCATTACCATCTTCATCAGTAATGATTTCTTTTTCTAATACTCCATCTTCCTTTTCATATTCTTTACTAAAAACAACTGTTTTATAAGAAAAGATTTTAATATCTCCAGTATCTCGATTAATATCCACACGGACATTAGAAAGTGAATGATAATTTTTCTTATAAGCACTAGTTAAAGCAAGTTCCATCGCATCATAAATAACATCTTCATCAATACCTTTTTCCTTTGATAAAGTTTCTAAAGCTAATTTAAATTCTTTACTGTTCATCTGTATCACTTCCCTTCTCTTTAGAACACACATCTAAAACATAACTTTCACTAATTGGATCAGCTTTATCTAAAATTGGATTTACAATTTCATTTACCTTTACACAATCTCCTACATTAATATAACCAGATTTATCGATAACAAGTCTTAAAGTATTTATATTATCTTCCTTACCATAAAATACTTCATCCAAAATATAACCTGCATCTTCGATCGGCTTTTGTAATAAATTTCTGATTTTTTCTTCCACTTAAGCACCTCCTAAACTACATTAAAGAGTGGGTTGTCCCACTCTTTTTGCACGTCTAAATACATTATATCACATTTTCTTTACTTTTTATACCCCTTTTATTATTCATAAACTATACAATATCTATCCTTTTTCTTAAAATACGTGATATAATGATAACGGTGATACAATGATAACAAGAACAAAAGAAAACGATTGGAAATATGCATTTAAAGGTGCGGCTGTTATATTTATTTACTTTTTCTTTAGTATATGTCAAACATTTCCATTTATTATTCTACATATAAATTACTCAGAACTACCTAGTTATATTAAAATAATATATAGTTTAGCTGTTGAATTACTTATGATATCTTTAATATTTGCGATATTTGATAAAGAAATAAAAGCCGCTTGGCAAGATTTAAAGAAAAATCACTTAGAATATTTCAACAAATATTTAAAAGTTTATATTTTAAGTGTCATTGTCATGGTTACTGCCAATATGCTTATAAATGTTTTAGGTGGTGGAATGTCAACTAATGAAACAACCATTAGAAATGAATTTAATTTCTATCCAATCTATACTTTTATATCTGCTGTAATTCTTGCCCCACTTTTAGAAGAAACTGTCTTTAGATTAGGTTTTAGAGCCATCATTCAAAATGATTTTCTATTTATAACTATATCTAGCTTAGTTTTTGGTGGCCTTCACCTAATAGGAACTCCAATTAATGAATTATTTCCTCTTTACTTACTTTCTTACTGTAGCTGTGGTATTGCCTTTGCTTATATGCTTAAGAAAACTAACAATATTTTCGTTTCCATCGGCTTCCACTTTATGCATAACGGATTAATTCTCTCTTTACAGATGTTTTTACTCATATTCTCATAAAGACTTTCGTCTTTTTTTTTATTGTGTTAAAATTAACATAGGTGAAAGAATATGGCAAAAGACCAAGAAAAACATTTTTCTTTTCTAAAATTATTTATATTTATAATATTAATTATAGGCCTAGTAATTGCTTACGGCTTTTTTATCGAACCTAAATTAATTACCGTTAAAGAGTACAAAATCGCCCTAAACTCTTGGCCAGATAACTTTAATGGTTTTAAAATAGTTCACATTTCCGACTTACACTATGGAAGAGTTTTTGATGAAAAAAGTTTAGAAAAATTAGTCGATAGTATCAATGAACAAGAACCAGATATTGTCGTTTTAACTGGGGATCTAATCGATAAAGATACTAATATGACTACTAGTATGGCAAATAAAATAAGTGAACTTTTAAATAAAATTGAAACATCTTCAGGAAAATATGCCATAAATGGTAATAATGATTTAAATTTTGATGAATGGACTAACATCATCTCTGGTGGTGGTTTTAAAGACCTAAATAATACTTACGACACCATATATAAAGATGGATATGACTATATTTTTATTGCTGGTGCCAGTACCATTAAAGATAAAGTATCTACAAATGATAAATTAAAAACTGCCATTGATTACTTAAATTCTTTTGAAAGTGGCGGACCTATTTATAAAATATTGCTATTACATGAACCAGATGCTATTGATGACTTATCTGTAAATCCTTTTGATCTTATTTTAGCTGGTCATTCTCACGCTGGACAAATTAAATTGCCTTTTATAGGTGCGGTTGTCTTACCAGAAGGTGCTCAAAAATATTATGATAGCCACTACAAAATCGAAAATTCTGATTTATATGTCTCAAACGGTTTAGGAGTTTCTAACTACAATTTCAGACTATTCAACACTCCATCATATAGTGTATATAGATTGGTTCAAAACGATTAATATGGATCAAATCATAAACATCTTTACTGCCCTCTCTGGGCTGTATATGATTACTTACCTCATAGATAGTCTATTTGAAACCCCAAAAGATTTAAAAACACTAAAATTTAATAAACTAAGACACTTAGATGCCTATAATATTATTGATAATTTTGCTACTCAAGACACACAGTCAAACTCAAATATAGATAATATAGATGAAATATTAGAAAAGCTTTCTTATCCAAGCGAACTAAAAGAAATTATCATAACCTTTAAAAATTATATAGATCCAATTAATTTTGAAACATGTATAGGTAAATTAAATAATCTAAAAATCAATTATTTCAATCTAATACACGATATCAAAAAATACTTACAAAACTTTTGTGAAAGCGAAGGAAAATATATTCCTAAAGAAAATACTATTAACATATATAAAGTATTTGATAAAAAAAGTGTCTTAACTCATGAATTCTTACATATGGCTTCAACTGGGAAAAATCAAACTTCTGGTTTCTGCACAAATTTAGATGATATTTGGATTGGCAACGGTTTAGATGAAGGATATACCGAACTTTTAAATGAACGAATTTTTAATTCTAAACATCTTTCATATACTTATAACATTGAAATAATCAAAATACTAGAAATATTTTTTGATAACCCAAAAGATATGGAATACGCATATTTTCATAACAATATTTTTATTATATATCAAACCTTTTTAAAATATGGTACTAAAGAAGAATTTTTTTCTCTACTCCAAGTACTAGATAATTTAGTTGAAACTGATATTCCTATTTATAAAAAAGTGACAGCTATAAAAACAAAACTAAATCTCTATATCATTCTAAAACGTTCCCAAAATAAAGAAAAAATTTTAGCTGCTGAAAAAATACTAGAAACAGACCCACTAATTAAATTACTCAAAAACAAAAATATTATCTTAGCTAATAAACCAAAATATAAAAAGAAAATCAAAAGTCGGAGGTCTAAATATGGAAATTCTAAATGAAATATTAAACACCCTATTACCATTCTTAAGCGCCAGCACAGGCATATTCACAATATATATAACCTCAAATATTACTAGAAGTTTAAAAGTAGGAAAACAAAACAAAAAAAGAAACTGGAGTTTATCAAAACAAATACCCAGTATATCAGGTGAAACATATAAACCTATTGAGTATGCTAAATTTGATGAAAATGAATTAAAAAAACTTCAAAATATTCTTGAACAAACAAAATATCCACAAGAATTAGAAGACATTATTCAAGAATTCAAGAAAAAAGTATCACCAGAAAATTTTCAAACATGTTTAAGAAACCTCAAATATGTAAAACTTGAACAAACCACCTTAGAAAACGACGCCAAAACTTTTATTACAAATTTATTATCCTTAACCCCTTACGCCGGTTATTATAATCCATATTACAATTTAATTAAAATAAACAGTTCAATTATAAAAAGAAATGTTCTAACACACGAATTTTTACACATGGCTTCAGCAAGAGATGAATTAAGTTTCGGTTTTCAATGTATAACAAGATTTAACAATCAAGAAATTGGAAGAGGAATTAACGAAGGATATACCGAACTTTTAAACCATCGAATTTTTGGTAGTCGATCATTATCATATTTTCACAATGTAAAAATTACTAAATTATTCGAAACTTTCTTTGATAATCCAAAAGATATGGAAAATGCTTACTTTCATGGTGATTTTGAAACTTTATATAGAGTGTTCTCACAATATGGTTCTAAAGAAGAGTTTTTTGAAATTATGAATAACTTAGATAATCTTGCCACTACAAAAATTCCTATCTATAACACAATAAATTCTATTAAAACCCAGTTAAAACTTTATAAAATAGTAAAAAGAGGTAAAGATGTAAATAAAATAAAACAATTTGAAAGTATTTTAGATCAAAATCCACTAACAAAAATTTTAAGAAGTGGACAAAAAATCACCTTAGCAAACAAACCAACACTTAAAGCAAAAACAAAATAAAAGAGCCTCTAGCTCTCTTTTAAAAACTCTTTTATTAATTTAACATTTTCCCTAACCGTCTCTGGTGCTGGTCCACCTACAACAGTTCTATCATTAACAGCTTTCTTAAGATCGATATATTCGTAAATATCTTCATCAAATAATTCTGAAAACTTCTTGTATTCATCTAAAGTAATTGTATCTAAAGTTTTATCATTGTCGATTGCATAAGCAACTATTGAACCAGTAATTTTATAAGCTGTTCTAAATGGTAACCCCTTCTTAACTAAATAATCAACTGCATCAGTTGCATTAATAAATCCTTTTTTTGCTGCTTTAAGCATATTATCCTTTAAGAAAGTCGTACTAGCTAACATCGGAATAAATGTATATAGACACATTTTAACATTATCCACCGCATCAAATATTGCTTCTTTATCTTCCTGCATATCTTTATCATAAGCAAGTGGTAAAGACTTCATCATTGTTAAAAGTGCCATCAAATCACCATATACTCTACCACTTTTACCTCTAATTAACTCTGTAATATCAGGGTTCTTTTTTTGTGGCATAATTGAAGAACCAGTTGAAAAAGCATCATCTAATTCGATAAACTTAAACTCATGACTACTCCACATGACAAACTCTTCACTAATTCTTGACATATGCATCATAATAATTGATAATGCCGAAGCTATTTCAATCGCATAATCTCTATCTGATACACCATCTAAACTATTTAGACAAGGTCCATCAAATCCTAATAATTCACTAGTTAAATATCTATCAGTTTTATAAGTTGTTCCAGCTAAAGCACAACTTCCAAGTGGATTAATATTCATTCGCTTATTCGCATCTTTAAGTCTTAAAATATCTCTTTTAAACATCTCGGCATAAGCCATAAAATAATGAGCTAAAGTAATTGGTTGTGCCCTTTGTAAATGTGTATATCCTGGCATAATAGTCTCATAATTTTCCTCAGCCTTTTTAATAAGTTCTTCCATTAATTCTTTAAGTAAATTAATGATTTCCTCTATTTCATCACACATATAAAGTCTTAAATCCAAAGCCACTTAATCATTACGACTACGTGCTGTATGAAGTCTCTTACCAGCATCACCAATTCGTTTAGTAAGTTCACTTTCGATAAACATATGTATATCTTCAGCTTCCATATCGAACTCTAACTTACCACTTTCTAAATCACTTAAAATATTTTTAAGTTCAGCTATAATTTTATCGCTTTCTTCTTTCGCAATAATACCACACTTTCCAAGCATTGTCGCATGTGCAATACTACCAGTTATATCTTGTTTATACATTCTCTTATCAAAACTAATTGAAGAATTGAAATCATTCGTTCTCTTATCAATTTCCTTTTTAAATCTTCCGGCCCACATTACCATATTATCTTCCTCCTTTTTTAGCCATTATTCTATTAGATAAGCTATATATATTCACAAATCCTTGCGCATCGTATTGATTATAATCACTGTCATTTTCAAAAGATGAAATTCCTAAAGAATGTAAACTATTTGGACTATCAATACCTATACAAATAATATTTCCTTTATATAATTTTAATTTTACATTCCCACTAACATTTTCAGAAGCTTTATTAACAAAAGCCAAATAAGATTCCATAAGTGGACTATAAAATTTCGCATCGTAAAGTAAAGATCCAATTTTTAAAGCCATATGTTGTTTTTCATGAAACAAATCTTTATCTAAACAAATAGATTCTAAAAGTTCATGGGCTTTATAAATAATTGTTCCTCCAGGAGTCTCATAAACTCCACGTGATTTCATACCAACTAATCTGTTTTCCACCATATCCAAAATACCAATTCCGTTTTTACCGCCTACTTCATTCAAATACTTAATAATATCAAGTAAACTCATCTCTTTATCATCAATACTTGTCGGAACACCTTCCGTAAAACCAAGTTTTACCAAAGTCTCTTCATCTGGTGCCTTTTCTGGAGTCACACCCATTTCTAAAATTTCATCGTACTTTGGAGCATTACTAGGATCTTCTAAATCTAATCCTTCATGTGATAAATGCCAAATATTTTTATCTTTAGAATAACTATGTTCTTTATTAAACTTTAATGGAACCCCATGTTCCATTGCATACTCATATGCTTCCGCACGACCAGTAATCTCCCAAGTACGCCAAGGTACAATAACTTCCATATCAGAATCAAAATGTTTGATTCCCCTTTCGAAACGTATTTGATCATTACCTTTACCAGTACAACCATGACATATTGCTTTAGCTCCCTCTTTATGTGCCACTTCTACTAATTTTTTTGCAATAAGAGGTCTACTAAAAGCAGTACCAAGTAAATACTCACCTTCATAAGTTGCTCCTGCTTTAATAAAAGGTGCAATATAATCATTAGCAAGTTCCTCTTGTATATCCTCTACATATATCTTACTAGCCCCTGAAGCAATCGCTTTTTCTTCAATTTCCACTAATTCGCCAGCACCTTGTCCAACATTAGCTGAATATGCAATAATTTCACATTCTGGATACTTTTCCTTAAGCCAAGGAATCATTACTGATGTATCTAAACCACCTGAATAAGCTAAAACTATTTTCATAACAAATCACTCCTTAAAATCAAAAAAAGACATCTCTAAAATAGAGACGTCTTAAAACGCGGTACCACCATAATTGCTAGTATAAACTAACCAACTCGTATTGCTAACGGAATTACCCGAACTAAGATACTTTGCCAATCAGCATTTCCAAAAGTTACTCACAAGTTCTTTTCAATTATCACCTATCTCTTTGGCTCCCATCAACCCAAATTCGCTTTAGACGGTTAATAATTTGCTCCTCTTGGTCCTCGTTTTCATCTGCGATATAAAGAATTTATCATATCATTTTTTATTTGTCAACCCCTTAGTTTTTTGTTTTCCTGCCATTAATAATACATCATCGTCTAAACAATCAACATAACTATTGCCTAATTTACTCAACTTTTCTAATTTTTCTAAATCTATATTGTTAAAACAATAACCATTTTCCAAACATAATCTAATCACATACATTTGCTCATCCGAAAATTCTTCCTTCGCATATGCTTTTAATTGCTTTACACTAAGTCCATGCTTAGCGCCTTTATAAATTTGATACATTTGAGCTTGAGAAAATTTTCGATCAATATAAAGTAAAATCTTCTCTTCATCTATTTCCTTTTCATATCCTAGTCTCATTAAACGCATCTCATAATTATAAAATTCTACTTTAGCATACCTCTCAATTGCTTCTATAGCAAGGCCATGTTCAAATCCTTTAAAAATCTCCTTCAGCTGATTAAAATCAAAATCACCACTTGCATACTTACTCACAAAATCTAAAGGTAAACCATTTATTAATGCCTCACTAACCTCTAACATTTGATAAAAATCTAAATTTGGATTAGCTATCACTCTCGTCTTTTTAAAAGATAAACCGTTTTCTAAAGCTTTCCTGATTAATTTCATTTGAAAATTATCAAAAGCCTTATTCGCATATAATAAAATTTTTCTCTTAGAAAGTCCATGCTTCTTTCCTTTTTTTATTTCTAATAATTGTTTTTTATCAAAATCATTTTTATCTAAAAATGTCATTACATCGCTCCTTTTTAAATTAAAACAAATATTAACATTTTAAAAGTTCAAAGTCAAATTATAACTCTGTAAATTATATGAAACAAAAAGAAAAAAGTGATAAAAATCACTCCCTAAAACTAATCTTTCCATCGTAATTCCAAAATCCCAGTTTACCATTGATATAAATAGGTTTTATTAACTTCACATTATCCATTTTAAATCCATAACCTTGCCAAGTTTTATCCATTATAACATGATTATAAATAAAACTATTCTCACTATCTAAAACTTCTCTAAAATTATCATCGACTTTAATCGAATCCACAATATTTACTTTAGCTATAATACATCCCACAGGATAATCTAAATTATAACATTTAAATTCTTCCATTGCTTTTTTATCCACACCTTTACTCGCATGAATAAAAACTTCTCCTCTATATTTAGTATTCCAAGTTCTAAACTCATATTTTTTAATGCCGTAAGCAATTAAAGAAGCATATGGTTGCTTTATCGATAATACTTTCATTTTCTAACCACTAAATCTCCAAATAAATACTTCTCTGGTAAATATAGAAATTCATCTCCATTACTAAAATTATGATCTTGATTAGGTACTACTGCCACATTCACATTTCTAAAATCTTGAATTAATGGCAAATAATTAAATGATGGATCTTTACTTCCAAAAACACAAATTAATCTTCCTTTATAATTTTTAATTCCTTCTTTAGTCTTGTGTAAATTTATCATAAGTGGAATATTTACTAGTAACATCTTTTTAATTCTCGAACTAACAGCTTCACTTTGAATCGCTTGCGCAGCTCCATTAGAAACGCCCATAAAATAAATATTACCTTTTAAATAATCTTCTAAATTATTAAAGTCATTTTCTAAAGTTACATCTGAAGAATTATTAGCAATAATTACTGTTAACCCATATTTATAACTAATTCTCTTCGCAATTTTTAAATATTTATTCTGATATCCATAAATAGAACTATTAACTTCGGTTTTAATAAAAAATACATCTTCCCCGCCACTAACAATTCCATACATATCATCTATAACCTCATCATACTTTAAAATATTAAGTCTAAGCTCTTCATCAAATTTATTCGCAAGCTTAATCAAATACTCTTTATTTTGTATATTTTTAAGTAAATTCTCATCAATTCCATAAATCATTCCTGATAAAGCCCCAACCAAAGCCCCTATCGTATCCGTATCATCGCCTAAATTAATAGCTCCAATAATACTTTCTATAAATGAATTAGTATTTAAAAATGTCCAGATAACTGCCTCTAATGTATCCACCACATAACTACTAGATTTTATATAATCCAAATCTAATTTATAAATATCCGTCGTTAAAAATCTTTTATAAGCTCTTCGGGCATTCTCACTAAATTTATAATAATTTAAATCTTTAACTTTTTCATAGGCTTTAAACTTATTATATCCAGAGAGTAAAAAATGAACATATTTCACATATATATAACACCCCATTACACTATACTCATGAGCATGAGTAAGCGAAGATGCGTTCTTAATGATATCGAGTAATCTATCATCGACAATATCTTCAAAATAAGTATATAAAGCTATTGGAAGCATTCTCATCAAAGAACCATTACCATTATTATTAATTGAAGCTCCCCCACATTTTACCGGTTCTATTTTATTCATATAATACTTAAGTATACTCTCTTTAGTTGTTATTCCCATGTCAAACACGACACCTGTCGCCGTATATTTCGCGTTGTTTATCCAATCACAAAACCTTTTCATCATATCATCATAATCAATTTTGTGTAAACTCACCAAAGAATCAATTGTCGCCAGCATCATCGATGTATCATCAGACCAAGTCCCAGAAGGCACATCATGTGTTCCATAACCTTGCATATTCAAAACTGGCTTTTCTAGTAGTTCTTCTCTCTTTTTAAATTCTATCGGCACGCCCATCGCATCACCAATCGCAAAACCTAAAATACTATTTAATATTTTCTTCATACATCTACCCTCTAACTACTATTACTATTATAACAATAAATAACCAAAATAAAAACCATAAGTTTTTAACCTATGATTTTTCCGTTTTTTATTGCCCATTTTTTCGCATATGAACAAGAACACTTAATCTTATAATTATTCTCTTCTAAATATTCAAAAGCTCTTTTTACAAGTTCCGATGCAATACCTTGACCTCTTAAATCACCATCGACATAAGTGTGATATATATTTGCACTATCACCATTAATATCGAAGTCCACTTCACCTTTTACCTCATCAGAAACCATATAGACAATCTTATTATCTAATAACTTATACATAATTTCACTCCTTTTAATTAACTTTTTTTCGTATTAACAAGCAAACACTCTCCACATGATAAGTCCATGGAAACATATCAAATAACGTCACTTCTTTTACTTCATAATTTTCTCCAAGCAATTTTAAATCACGAGCCAAAGTCATCGGATCACATGAAACATAAATGAGTCTCTCAGGATTAATCTTCAAAATATCATTTATACCATCAATAGTTAAACCACTTCTTGGCGGATCTACCACAATATTATCCGCACTTAATTTATGAATCTCTTTACTTACATCCCCACATATAAACCTAACATTAGAAATATTATTTAACTCTTTATTTAAAAATGCACATCTAACTGCCTCTTCGTTTATCTCAATAGCCGTAACTTCCTTAAAATATTTACTTAAAAATAAACTAATTGTTCCCGTACCTGAATATAAATCTAAAATACTTTTACCACTCGAATTATCCAAATATTCCAAAACCTTATTATAAAGTTTCAAAGCCACTTCAGTATTCACTTGAAAAAATGAATCTTTAGATACATAAAACTTAAAATCACCAAGTTGCGCAATTATATTTTCATTCCCATAAACTAATCTATCATTCATATAGATAGACGTTGTCAAAGGTTTAAGTACCTCTATATCCATATCACCTTTGATTATAATCATGACTTCTCCAAAATCTTTAATTATAATCTCACAAACTTTACTTAAATCACACTTTTTTAAAACTTCAATAATTTTATTACTCTTCTCACTCGAAATTTCACATCTATTTATCTCTATTAATTCGTTTGTTCCGTTTTTAAAATAACCAATCTTTCCACCTTTAACCTTCAAAGTTATTTTATTCCGGTACCCGTAAATGTTGTCACTAGGAACAATCTCTTTAATCACATTTTCTAAATTACCATACCTTTTTAAAATTTCTGTAACTTTATTTTTCTTAAATTCTAAAGTTTTCGGATAATTTAAACATTTAATCGCACATCCACAATTTTCATAACTACATTTTGGAACAATTCTATCGTCAGATTTTTTAACTAATTTAATAATCTCACCAACCATATATTTTTTCTTATCCAAAACAATCTTCACTAAAGCTTCTTCGTTTGGTAATAAATTAGGCACAAAAATAATTTTTCCTAAAATATGACCTAAACCTCTTCCAAAATGATCTAATTTTTCACATTTAACTAAAACTTCATCCATATTTATCCTCGCTTTATACATTAAGTGTGAAACATTTTTAACAAAACTCACCAAAAAAGTTTCACACAAACATTCTTTTTTATTAATTTTTCTTTACAAAAATTATAACATAAACTTGATTATTTTTGTCCATAATATAAAAAGGAAAGCAGGGATATTATGGAAAAAATTGAAAAGAACGCTAAAAAAGTCATTGAAAAAACAAAAAAACTATATGGTAATAGTCCCGATGTCAACACCAGACTTATAAATATCAAAGGGACAAATGTCGGAGTTCTATTTCTAGAAAGCTCCTCACAAGCAAGTACTGTCAGTGACTTTATTATCAAAGGAACTTTGTATGCTGGTTCTAACAAAAACATTTTTCAAAATATATTTGAAAGTTTAAAAAATAGTTTATTTAATAGTCAATTATTTACCATAAAAGATTACACACAGTTCCCCTACTTCTTATCGAGTGGTTTTACTATTATTGTCGTCGATGGAATAGATGAAGCCATCATTATGGAAACTAGAGCCCAATTAGATAGAGGTGTGACCGAATCTACTAGTGAACCCATACTAAGAGGGGCCAAAGATAGTTTTACTGAAAGTCATTCCAAAAATCTCGGCTTAATTAGAAAGCGAATCAAAGATCCCAATCTCTGGTTTGACGAAATGAAACTAGGTAGAAGAACTAAAACTAGAATCAGTATTGCTTTTATTAGCGGTGTAGCCGATCCTAAAAAACTTCAAGAAATAAAAAAGCGACTTAAAAAAATTGATATCGATGGCATTTTAGATAGTGGTAATATTAGAGATTATTTAGTTGAACAAAAATCTGTTTTTCCACAAGTTCAAAGTACAGAAAGGCCAGATGTTACAAGCCAAGCTTTACTATCCGGTAAAATTGTCATCTTTGTCGAAAACTGCCCTTTTACACTAATCTTACCAAATGTCTTTATCGACTACCTTCACACCTCAGAAGATGAATATCAAAAATCTTCAAACATTACCTTCACTAGAATTTTAAGAATTCTTGCCCTAATTATAACAATCTTTACACCTGCTATTTATATTGCCATAACCACATATGACCAAAACACCATACCAGATAAATTATTAATATCCCTTGCTATTCAAAGAGAAGGTGTTCCTTTTCCAACAACCTTTGAAATAATCTTACTTACCACCATCTTTGAAATTCTAAGAGAAAGTGATTTAAGAAGTCCAAGCAGTATGTCGGCCGCTATGAGTATTGTAGGAGCTTTAGTTCTAGGACAAGCCGCTGTAGATGCTGGAATTGTTTCACCTATCACTGTAATTGTCGTCGCCTTCACATCGATTTGTAGTTTAGTCTTTACTGACATCGACTTCATGAACGGTATTCGGTCTTGGCGTTTTATCTTTATCTTAGCTGCCAGTATCTTAGGTATTATCGGAATTCTTTCATTCACTATCATCTGGCTAGTCAAACTATCATCTTTAGAAAATTTAGAAACAAGTTATCTATCACCTTTTGCTCCATTTTCTAAAAAAGACCAAAATAACGCTATATATAAAGCACCCGAAGAAAAACTTATAAATAGACCAGACTACATCAGTACCCTTAATCCTCATAGACAAAGGAGGTCAAAATGAAAAAGTTTACTATAATCATAATCACCTTCATTATCACCATAACTTTAACCGGATGCGGTGGTTATGAAGAATTAAATAATCTATCCATTGTCACAGCCGTCGCTTTTGATAAGACCGATGATGTATATGAATTGAGTTTTTTGATTGCTAATTCTCCCAAAGCTCAAACCTCAGCTAAAGAAGGTGAAGCTAAAACAACTGTCTACACCGGCAAAGGCAAAACAATTGCTGAAGCATCTAAAGACATCGAACAAATTGTTCCTAAACAAATTTATTTAGGTCATATTAATGTTGTCGTAATCTCAGAAGATATTGCAGAAGATGGCTTTTTAAAAATAGCCGATTGGTTACTCCGAAATCCCCAAACTAGAAAAAAATTCTACCTTCTTCAAGCCAAAGACGTCAGCGCTAAAAACATTTTAAAAATTGTTTCACCATTAGAATCATTTCCTTCCCAAAGTATCGCTACTTTAATTGAATCAAACTCTGAAACAAAATCTATCGCCACATCCATAACCTATAGTAATTTCATTGCTCAAATATTAGAAAAAGGTTATGACCCTGTCTTACCATCTATAACGATAAAGGGAGATGTCAAAGAAGGAAGTAATGAAAAAAACTTAGAAACAACCGAACCAGAATCATATCTTGTTTTAGGTCCGCTTGCTATCTACAAAGGCGACAAATTAGAAGGCTTTTCAAACGAAAAAGAAAGTTGGGCTATCAATGTTCTAAAAAATGAAGCCAAAGAAGTTAACTACAATGTCAAATATCAAAATCAAGATGTTAGTATTGAAACAAGTTCTTTAAAATCAGATATCAAAATAATCGATAAAAATAATATTGAAATAACTATTAGTGGTGTTGGTGATATATATAATATTAATAATCAAATTGACATTCAAAATTATAAAGAAATAAATAAGATTGAAAAAACATGGAGTAAATCATTAAAAAAAGATTTGTCCAAAGTTGTTAAAAAAGTTCAAAGCAAATATAAAGCCGATATTTTTGGCTTTGGAAATCTCATATATAAAAACGACCCTAAAACATGGGAAAAATTAGAAAAAGAATGGAACTCTAAATACTTTCCAAATTTAAATGTCAAAATAAAAACTAATCTAAAGATATCAGCTACTGGCTCTTTAGTAAAAACGATAAAGGAGGATAAATCATGAAAAAAATAAATTCATTAGAATATAATACACTTCTATGGTTTTTAACAAGAGCTACATTCATTGAAATAACCGCTGAAATATTATTAAACACCGCTCATCAAGATTCCTGGATTAGTATCCTTTTAGCCATCATCCTTGGACTTATTCCATTTTGCTTATTTTCTTATTTAAAAAACAAATATCCAGATCAGAATATTATCCAAATAAATAAAACAAAGTTGAGAAAATTTGGAACATTCTTAAACTTAATTTTAATAGCTGGCACCTTAATATTTGCCATATGTAGTTTTTGGATAATTGTTAACTTCATTGACTCTCAATATCTTTACAGAACTCCAGTAATAATTATTATTATTGTTTTAATCCTGCCAGTTATTTATACAATCATTAAAGATTTTCATGTTTTTAGTAAAGTAAGCCTTATTATGTTTTTTACTTCGCTTTTTTTCATAATTGTTATTTTATCCGGTTTAATAGGCAATATTGATTTTGATAACTTAAAGCCTATTCTTAATAATAGTCCAAATAACATTTTATATGGAACTTTTTGTTTTATCGGTTTTAACATTCTACCAGTTTTTCTTTTAAATATTATCCCCAAAAAACAAATAAATGGCTATTCACCTAAAAAAAGTTTTATATTCTATTTAATTAGTGGACTCTCACTTTTAAATGTCATGTTTTTAACAATCAGCATCTTTGGAATTCATCTTTCCGAATTATATAATTATCCAAGTTTTCATCTTTTAAAACGCGTTAGTGTTTTAGATATTATCGACCGTGTTGAAAGTATTTTATCATTAGAATGGTTTCTAGCCTTGTTTGTTCAAATTATGATGGCTCTTTACTTCATCAAAGATGCTCTAAAAGAAACATTCCAAGTCAAAGAAAAAACAAACAACATTATCATGACAGTTGTTTGTCTATTACTAGCCATTTTAACCAATTTTATATTTACCACTCAAGGTACTGAAATAGCTTACTTTAAAAATATATTAATCTACATGCTTTATATAGTTTACTTTATTATTCCTTTAATAACTTTTTTCAAAAGTCTAAAAAAGTCCCAACCTTTGAACAACTAATATACCAACTACAGCAATAATTCCTAAAATAAGAATTGT
The DNA here is from genome assembly GCA_963928595.1 of Candidatus Coprosoma sp. GTDB lineage: Bacteria > Bacillota_I > Bacilli_A > RF39 > UBA660 > Coprosoma. Next base: position 69,471 of record CAWVFK010000032.1, read on the forward strand.
AACAAATATTGTTTTAAATACTGAACCCTTTTTTTCTTCTTCCTCATATCCAACAAAATCTTTTTTCTTTAATTTTAAATTAGATGTAAAGAAAGAATTATCCATAGTCTGTTCTTTCTCTTTTTCTTTTTCATTCTTTTTATTCTCTTCAATCAATTCTTTTATATTATTTAAATTACCAACTTGTGTATCTTCATTATGACCTTTTAAATCACTAAACATATCTGCTGCTAAATCAGCATCATCTAATTTATTAAGCATACTTGTATTAGTAATTGTCTGAATCATATCTTTTAAATCATCATCGTTATCATAATAATCTTTTCTAGTAGCATTTCTCTTAAAATCCAAATTCTTAAGCACATCATAACTCGTTTTACTAAGCACCCTTTCTTTATCATCGGGTTCCTTTTTCTCTCTGGCCTTAGTTAAAACATCCATAATATCATAAGTTCGATCTTCCTCTTCCTTATAACGTGAACGAACTTTTGGTAATTTCTGCACACTATCCTCTTCATTAGTAAGTCTTCGGTATTTTCTTTCAGCTTGATATTTTTCTCTATTATCCAGCATCTGTTTAACTTTCGTAATATCTATCTGATTTGTATTGTCGATAGATGCAATTCCTTCGATATTACTATATTTACCATAAGAATATATACTATTATAAAGTCTTGTATTACGTTTAGTCCTAGAATTACCCTGAGCTTCTTTTTTGTAATACCTCTCCATTCTCGATGCCACCCGTACCACCTCTTATTATTAATAATACCATATTTTGTCGCATTTTAAAAGGTCAGCTATTGCTTTTTAAAAGATTTTTATTTATAATTTTTATGGAGGGATAAAAATGGCAAAAGTAACAGTAGACAAAGATAAATGCATCGGCTGTGGTGCATGTACAGCTACTTGTCCTGAAGTCTTTGAATTTGATGATGATGGACTAGCAAAAGTAGTTAAAGAGGAAATTAATGATGATGTAAAAATGGCCGCTGAAGGTTGTCCAACCGAAGCCATTGAAATTAAAGAAGAAAACTAATTTAGTTTTCTTTTTATAAATTGGAGGAAAATATGGAATTATCAATAATCAATTTTAACATTCAAAATAAAGTTATAAATAAAAATTATGATGGTGGTGAAAATGCAAAACCATTTGCCGATTTTATAAATAAGCAAAATCCTGACATCATATGTGTTCAAGAAGTTACTGATACCTATGGAAATAGATTAAAAACTTTTATGCAAAATTATCACTTTACTGGCGAAAATAGATTCAATAAAAAAAGTATATGGCATTCACATTTTGGTGAAAAAAATGCCATTATTACTAACCTAAACGTTATTAAAACCAAGACCTATTCTCTATCTAAAGATTTAAATAGAATTGGTAAACGCAGTTTGTTATCTATTTTTCCTAGAATTGCCACAATAACTGTCATAAGCAAAAATGGTCAAAACTTTACAGTTATTAACACCCACCTCGACCACCTAACAAATATTGGCCGAAAACAAGAGTTAATTTATTTAAAACAAATTATTGAATTAAATAATAATTACCCAATTATTTTAACCGGTGATTTCAATTTAAACACTGAAAATGAAAATTTCCAAGATCTTGTAAAATACATGCAGACAAAAAATTGTAAACTAGTTCCTGTTGAAGAAAAAACTTTTAAACCACCTGTAAACCCATTTAAAATATCCTATAATTTTAAAACTCCAGATCATATATTCGTTCCTAAAGAGTTCATTATTGAAAGTGTTGATGTTATCGATAACGATTTTAGCGACCACAAACTTGTTAAAATCAAAATAAAAAAGTAGCTATTTTTTAGCTACCGCATATAATGTTTTGACTTCTTTTATATTTAAATGTCTATATTCTCCAGATGTTAAACCAGCTAAAGTAAGTCCCGCAAACTTTTCTCTTTTAAGTTTAGAAACCTTGTAGCCAATTGCTTCAAACATTTTCTTTACCTGATGATTTCTTCCCTCATAAATCGTAAGTTCTATTAAAGAACTTTTTTTCTTTTTATCTATTTTTTTAATTTTAACTTTAGCCTTTCCAGTCTTTTTACCATCAATAATAACTCCATTACTTAAACTTTTAACTAAATTAGGATCAACAACCGCATCTATTTTAGCTACATAAACCTTCTCTACCTCATGTGATGGATGAATAAGTAAATTAGTAAGCTCGCCATCATTAGTAAGTAAAATAACCCCACTAGTATCATAGTCTAATCTTCCAACTGGATATAATCTGTTTTCACTCTCGACAATATCGACAACTGTTTTACGCCCTTTATCATCATGCGCACTTGACACTACTCCACGTGGTTTGTAAAGTAAAACATATTCTTTAGGTTCTAATTTTAAAGTAACCCCATTAATTATAATTGTATCGCTATAACTTGCTTTACTTCCCAAAGAAGTCATAACCTCACCATTTACTTTTACTTTACCCGCACTAATTAATTCTTCTGCTTTTCTTCTAGAACAATATCCACTATTCGCAATAATCTTTTGTAATCTTTCCATCAAAATCACCTATAAGAATTATACATAATAAAAATCAAAAAAACAAGGGAACAATAGTTAAAGCTAATATCACCATAAATAAATCAGTAAGTAATCCGACCCATAAAGCATATTTAATTTTTTTTATACCTATAGTTCCAAAGTATAATGTAATCACATACAAAGTCGTATCACTAGAGCCTTGAATAATTGACGCCAAAATACTAATAAAACTATCTGGGCCATATATTTTATACATATCATTAAGTAAAGCTAAACCAAAACTACCAGAAAGTGGTCTCATAATCGCCACCGGTAAAACCTCTACTGGAATATGAATTAAAACTAACAATGGTTTTAAAAAAGCAAAAAAGTAATCAATAATCCCACTATTTAAAAATATATTTACTCCAAATATCATAGCAAGTAACGAAAAAAACATTGAAGTAACCATAGGAAGCCCTTCTTTAGCTCCACTAATAAAACTATCATAAACATTCACTTTTTTATAAGCTCCATATATTATTACTACTAATACTAATACTGGAATAAATAAAGTTGATATCATCTTCATTTTTTTTCACCATCCTTTTTACTCCAAATCCTATCGACTAAAAGACCAAATAACAGTGAAATAAAACTGATAATTAAACAAGGAATCGTTATAAAAGATGGATCTTTACTGTCATAAAGCATTCTAAGTGAAATAATTGTTGTTGGAACTAAACAAAGCCCACAAGTATTAATTACTAAAAAAGTAATCATACTTCGGCTAGCGATTTCTTTATTATTGTTTAATTTTTGTAATGATTCCATCGCCTTTAATCCAAACGGGGTCGCCGCATTTCCAAGTCCAAACATATTTGCAATAATATTTGAAGAGATAAACCCAAAAGCCTCATGACCTTTAGGAATTTCTGGAAAAATTTTATGTAAAACTGGATAAATAAATCTTGACACTTTTTCTAATAAACCAGATTCTTTCGCAATATTCATAATACCAAGCCAAAGGGAAACTAGTGGAAAAATCTGCATTATAAGTTCTAAAGTTGCTTTACCACTAGAAAGTATTTGAGCATTTAAAACATCACTTTTACCAGTAAAAATCAAACACAAAGAACCTGAAACAATTAAAAAAATCCAAAGTTTATTAATCATTTCTAAACCAGCTTAAAATTTTATCCCAAAAGCTCATCTTTGTTTTACCTTTTTTTACATAAATTTTTTCTTCATGTACTACTTCATCACCCAAGTAAACTTTTGCCTTTCCAACCTCGTCACCATTTTTATATTTCCTCTTTTTATTAATTTCAAATTTTAATTTTAAAATACTCTCTTCATTTTTTCTAAGTAAATATTTAAAATTATTTTTTAAATAAAGCGTATCTTCATCATAGTAATTCTCACCTAAAATACTTATTTCACCTTTATTTAATATGGTATATGATGTATATTCATGAAAAGCTTCCTCATATAAATTTCTATGATCATCCCAATCATCACCATCATTAATTGTTACAACTGTCAAATTCATTCCATCTTTACTCGCACTTGTCACTAAAGTCCTTTTAGCTATTTTGGTAAACCCAGTTTTACCACCAGTAATATATTTATAAGTAGATAAAAGTTTGTTTTTATTATGCCATTTATAAACATTCTTATTAGTTTTAACCGTATGATCTTTCGTACCTGTAATTTTTCTAAATTCTTCATTTTTCATCGCATAACTCATAAGTAAAGCCATATCATAAGCCGATGAAAAATTTCCCTTTTCTTCATCTAAACCACTTGGATTGTTAAATGTTGTATTTTTCATTCCAAGTTCCTTAGCCTTTTCATTCATCATCTTAACAAACTTATCAGTATCACCAGCTACCGCTACAGAAATTGCTAGTGCAGCATCATTCCCACTTCTAAGCATAAGTCCATAAAGCAAATCTTCCAATTTAATTTTTTCACCGATTTGTACATAAATACCTGAGCCATAAGCTTTTAAAACCTCATCACCAATTGTCACTTCTTTTTCTACATCACTATTTTCTATTGCGACTATTGCTGTCATAATTTTTGAAATTGAAGCTACACTCTGAACATAATGAACATCCTTACCATAAATAATTCGGCCACTATCCATATCCATTAAAATAGCCGATTTCGCACTCGTGCCATAAGCAAATATTTTAAAAGGTAAAAATAAAATTAATATTAAAATTAATTTCTTCATCTATACCACCTAAAAAAGTATATACAAAAAATGGACAAATATGTCCATTACAAATAAATTATAAATTTTTATGGATTAGTTGTTTGATTATTATTATCTGTATTATTATCATTAGTTGTATCATTATCATTCATATCTCCATCAGTTGCATCTTCAACTATATCACCAATAACACCATCATTATCATTGTCAGTACTATCATTAGTATTATTATCGGTATTATTATTATCAGTATCTATTGAATTAACATCATTTACACCATATAAACCACTAAGTTTACGTAAATCATCATCACTTAAATCATCAACGGTCCACTCTTCATTTTCTTTAGTTAAATGAAAAGTAATAGTATAAGTTTCAGTATCTGTTACTTCTTTTAACCTATCAAGCCTATAAGATGCAAAAGTATTAGTATCATCAAATTCATCTGCGTTATTTAAACGATAATCATTAGCTTCATTTACTGCATCAGCATAATTTCTAACTGTAACTTCAGCATTAACTGTAGCTGTATCACCATCTATAGTTTCATCTTTTATTTCATACTGCATATCACGATAATGAGTTTTCATAAAATCACTATACTGATCTCTCTCATCGTCAGTTAAAGTAGTATCATTAGTTAAAACATCATCTAAATCACTAACTACATCGTCGTCATTAGTTTGATACTTATTTAGATATTCTTCAACTTTTTTGGTCGGTGTATTACCCATATTAGCCGTGCAACTACAACCAGTAAGTAAAACTACTGCCACTAGAAAATATAATACTTTTTTCATAACTTCCCTCCTCAATATATATTGTGGAAAGATATAAAAAAATTATACTATTTTTTTGTTTTAAAATTATTTTTATAAATAGGATTCAAACCCATACCTAATTCTTCTAACATTTCTTCATTGTAAGTTAATCTAGCTTCTGATTTCTTAAAACTTTTTATATAAATAGATCCAGACATTTCTAATTTAGTATTAAAATAATTAATACTTCCTACTTTAGTTTTATAAAATAAATCACCATATATTTTCGCATTAGCTTCTGTTAATTCCATATAACCACAGCGCATTAAATTTTTAACAACGTTTTGTGAATTTTCATCACTTTTTAAAGCAAAATAACCTAAATCTGGAGTTTGAACGACAATTCCATTAATTATCTTAAAATTGTTTTCACTGCACTTATCTACATCAAAAAATTGATTATAAGTAGGATCCAAAATATAAGTTCTCATCTCACCATCAACAGTAAAATCAGCTAGTAAAAAACTATGACCCAAAATATCATTAGTAATAGCCTTTCCTGTTTCTACCGGTTTATAAGATATGTTTAATTTATCAAAATATCTCGCAATTATTGACTGAGCCGTATCACACATAAAATCAAAACTATAATCATTAAGTTCTTTATTTTTATTTAAAGCTAAAATTTCTCTTGTTTGATAAACTACATAATTTAAATAATAATCAAGTTCATTTTGTGATAAACTCTCACCTTTAAAACATTTTTCCTCTATACTATTTATTATATCCAAATCTACATTATCCATTATATTAATCTTTACATCAAAAATTTGATCCATAAACATCACAAAATAATTATACTATATTTTAACATTATTTTAAACATATTGACTATTATGATTTAAAGATGTAAAATATATATCACTTTTAGGAGGAACATTATGAATCAAAAATATTATGAATTATTAAAACAAGGATTAGAACTATCACCAGCTCAAAAAGCAGAAAAAGAAGCTTATCTTGCTGAAGTTACAAAAATGACAGGTATGTCATTGGAAGAAATTGATGAACAAAGCGAAGAGTTGTTTGAGTTAATTTTTACTTCATTAATTAATCAAGTACATGATACTGATAAAGGAATAATTTCTGTTGGATACAAAACATTATCATTACCAATTAAACTTGAACCATTTTCATACATAAGAAAACATGTTGAATTATCAAAACAAATTAAAGAAAGAATATATTTTCCCAAAATAACTTATTTTAATTACGATTTGTTGACATCAAGATTAGCAGAATATAAAATTAGTTTTGGCAATTTTAAAAATGCTCATTTTAAAACAACTGAAAAATATATGACTTTAATTACTGATAGAAAATCATTAAATAAACTTATTAAACAATATGAAGAAGAACAAGGAATTAACCCAAAAATATTAAAAAAACAAAAATAGCCAAGCTTCAAAACTTGACTATTTTTTCTATATTCAAAAATTTTATCACAATTGGTGGAGCCGAGGAGATTTGAACTCCTGTCCAGAAACACTTCCAAATAAACATCTACAAGTTTAGTTAGTTAAAAACTGTCCCAGTAAAGATTAGTAACTAACAACTACTCTACCAGTAAGCCTATAAAATTCATCATTATCTCTAGGCTAAATAATGATATATCTCTCTAAAAGCGAACCCTTAAAATCCTTCGAGAGCTAAAGAATTAAAAGAGTGTACCTTGCCAACCTTAGGCAAATGCTGGTACGTAATTATTTCTGTTTCCAGTTATATTTAAGTTTGGACTTAACGTGTCCCTCCGACTTGCCATTTATCCTTCCATATTCCTGTCGAAACCAAAAACGGCCCCAATTTATAAAGCTCTTATATTATAACATATAAAAGCTTTAATGCAAAATTTATTTTTTTAGCCTAGCTCTAATATTTCGCTCGATATCTCTTTTCTTAATATCTTCTCGCTTATCATAGTTTTTCTTACCTTTAGCTAAACCGATTAACACTTTAGCTCGCCCATTTTTTAAATAAACTTTTAACGGTACTATTGTGTAACCTTCTAATTTAATCTTATCTCTAAATTTATATATTTCTTTTTTATGTAAAAGTAACTTTCTTTCTCTAGTTTCATCATGATTAAATATATTACCATTTTCATAACTACTTATATGCATATTTATAATATACATCTCATTATTTTTAACTCTTACATAACTATCTTTTATATTAGCTTTACCGAGCCTTAAAGATTTAATCTCTGTTCCTGTTAAAACAATCCCAGCCTCTATAGTATCAAAAATTTGATAATTATACTTCGCCTTCCTGTTTACTATTTCCATTTTTATCACCTTTTTTGTAAAGTCTAAAATTAATTAGCCCCTTGTCTTTTATTACACTATCAACGATAATTTCAATCTTTTCACCAAGCATATATCTCTTCTTACTTCTTTTACCAACTAAACTAAATGTAGATTCATCATAAAAATAATAATCATCATCTAACTGATCTATTTTAATCATACCTTCTACTAAATTAGGTAGTTCTACATAAATACCATAATTAGTAACTGTACTAATAATACCCTTGTAAACCTCTCCAATATGACCTTCCATATATTCAGCCATTTTCATATCATCGACATCTCGCTCACACTGTGTCGCCGCCATTTCTCTTTCAGATGAATGTTTAGCAACCTCCGGTAAAGTACTATTATAATAATCGACAACCCAGTTATCAATATTATGATTAAATAGATAGGTCCTAAGTAATCGATGAACTGTCAAATCAGGAAATCTTCTAATTGGTGAAGTAAAATGAGTATAAAACTTACTAGCCAAACCAAAGTGGCCAATATTTACATTATCATAAACTGCTTTCTGCATACTTCTAAGTAACATTGAAGATAAAATACTATACTCTTTTTTATCTTTAAGCTGACCTAAAATATTTTGAATAGTTTTAGGTGTTATATTTTTAACGTTCGCATTAACCTTATAACCTAAAATATTTACAAAGTGTAAGAAATTTCTAATCTTCTCTTCATCAGGAAGTCCATGAACACGATATATAAATGGTAAATCCATATAAGCAATCGTTGTCGCTACCGTTTCATTAGCCATAATCATAAAATCTTCGATTAAATTTTCGCCAGTATCTTGAACTCTTCTTTGAATATCTATAGCTTTTCCATTTTCATCAGTAATAATTTTTGGTTCAGGCACATCAAAATCGATATATCCTTTTTCTAACTTACGCTTTCTAATAATTTTTGAAAGCTCTTCCATTAATCTTAAATCATCCACAAACTCCTCATAACCTTCAGGAATAATATTTTCATTTAAAATTTTATTAACATTTTTATAAGTCATTTGTTTTCGAGATTTAATATAACTTTCAAAAATATCACTATCCACGAGCTTTCCTTTATCATCTATTTCCATTACACAAGAAAGTGTTAGTCTAACAACATTAGGATTTAATGAACAAATACCATTAGAAAGTTGATGTGGAAGCATTGGAATAACCGTATTAGCTAAATAACTACTAGTACCACGTGCATAAGCTTCATCACCTAAAGCCGTTCCCTCTTTAACATAATGACTGACATCAGCAATATGAACACCCAAAACATAGTTACCATTCTCTAACTTTTTAATACTAATCGCATCATCAATATCTTTAGTATCATCACCATCTATTGTAAAAATAACTTCACCAGTCAAATCACGTCTACCTTTAAGTTCTTCTGAATTAACTTCGTCTGGTATACTTTTTAACTCTTCTATAACACCATCAGGAAAAACATCATTAATTTGATATCTAGCTGCAATCGATAAAATATCTACACCAGGATCATCTTTATGACCTAAAATACGAATAATTTTACCTTGATAATAATTACTCTTCTCTATCTTATTTTCTATCTTCACGACAACTTTATGACCAGGAACTGCGCCTTTCGCATCTTCCTCTGGAATTTCCACAATAATATTTAACTTATCGTCATCTAGCTTAAGTAAATTTTTACCATCTTTTTTATAAAATTCACCAACTAACATATTAGTTAAATTACGTTTATTAACTCTAACAACAGCCGCTTCATGTCTAGACTCATCAGTTACTTTAATAACAACCTCATCACCATCGATAGCACCATTCACATTATTAGCCGAAACATAATAATCTTTATCTTCACCATCGATAATAACAAAACCAAAACCCTTTCTATTGGCTACAAAAGTTCCTATTTTCTGAGATTTATCATCAAACTTCGCATATTTTCCTTTATTAGTATATCTTATTTTTAACTCTTTAATTAATTTACTTAAAACTTCTGGTAACATTGGAATCTCTTCATCAGTAAGTTTCTCCAAAATCTCATCATAAGTCAAAGCTTTATTATGATTGTTAATTATATCTAATACTTTTTCTTCCATGGTATCAACCCCTTTATATCCATTATAGAGCAAAAAAGCTAAAAAATATAGCTTTTCTTAATTTTTAACCTTTTCTTTTACATAATAACCTATACTAAATAAGCTAGCTCCAATAAATGCGACTATCATATCCATCATTGTGTCAGTAACACCGGTCTCTGCCACTCTTTGTGCATCTCCACCAAATAAAATATTACAAACAAATTCAAAAGTCTCCCAAGCAAAGGCACATAACGCACTAAAAGCAATTATAAATAATATTTTAAACCAAATGTTTTTAACTCCGTCAGGAAGAAATAACATACCTACATAAGCTGTTAAAACACCAGAAAATGTATGTACAACTTTGTCAAATCCTTCCCATTTATTATAGAACTCAGCTGTCACCCCCATATAATGAGCTAGAAAAATAAATATAAGCCAAACAAATATCACACCATCATTCAACTTTATATTAAATAACTTATTAACTATATAAGGTAAAGTGGCAGTTAAAACAATACTTGAATCTTTTAAAATAATAACTATTCCTCTATCTAGTTCTCCCATAATTGTAATAAAAGAACAAACTAAAGTAATAACAAGTAAGCCTATATTAATTTTCTTCATGACCTATTTCCTCCACCTCTACTTGATTAATCGCATTAAACCTTTTTGTAATCTTATCCGTTGTCGTATGAATGTCTTTTACATCTTTACTAACTGTTTCAATACTTCTATAAAGTTTATCCCATCTATCTTTATAACGTTTAAACTCGACATCTAAAAGTCTTAATTCTTGATGAATAACCTTCGTATATTTGTCTCTTTCGATATTTTTAATAATGATCTCAATAGTTGTAAGCGTGCTAATTAAAGTGGTTGGACCACATATCCATACTCTTCTATTATAAGCATAATCGATAATATCTTGATGATATGCATTAACCTCCGCAAAAATAGCTTCTGCTGGTAAAAATAATATTGCTTGATCCGTTGTCTCACCAGGAATAATATATTTAGAAGCAATCGCATCAATATGTTTTTTCATATCACTTTTAAACTTACGTTCTGCAAGTGTTGGATTTGGATTTTTCTTATCAACCATTGCTTGATAATCTTCAAGTGGAAACTTAGAGTCAATCGCAATTAATCCTAACGGTTCAGGCGCAAAAATAACACTATCAGCTATTGTTCCATTACTTAATGTATACTGCATCCTATATATATTATCTTTATTTTCACCAAAAACATTCACCAAAATATGTTTTAAATTAACTTCGCCAAAAATTCCTCTTGTTTTTTTATCAGTTAAAATACTTTGTAAAGACACAATATCTGTTGATAAAGAATCAATTTTCTTTTGTGCCTCATCAATCTTTGATAATCTTTCCAAGACTGATGTAAAAGTTTTATTCGTTTTCTCAAAGTTTTGATCTAATCTTTCATTTACCTTATCATTGATCAAATTTAATCTATGCTCAATTCTTTCATTTAAAGCATTAAAGTCATCAGTTAAATTTTTGTTTATATCGCTTTTAAACTCACCTAATTCCTTGACCATTTCTGTTTCTAACTTACCAAGTCTTTCTGTAATATTAGATTCATTCACATTTTTTGTTAAAGCAATAATACTGACAATTAATATAACTACAAGTAGTCCAATTATTATATATTCCATGTTACACCTCTATCCTTAATACATTATATCTTAAATCTAAACAAATTTAAATAATAAAGCTCAATAATTTTTATAAAGTACTTAAAAGAAAAAGATGTATTTACTTACATCATTTTTCTTCATTTAATTTTTGAATATCTTTTTTAGTTAGACCAGTTGATTTAGCAATAATATTAATATCAACGTTTTCTTTAATTAAATTTTTAGCTATTTCTATTGCTTTTTCCTTAGTTCCTTCGGCCTTACCTTCAGCTTTTCCTAAAGCCCTTCCTTCTTCAATTCCAAGACTTTTTCCTTCTTTTTTCGCATCTTCTATCTCATTATACTTTACTAAAGCATCAAACTTATCTTTTT
>CAWVFK010000033.1:0-4259 GCA_963928595.1 Candidatus Coprosoma sp.
AATTTTAATACTATCAAGAACCGCATCTATTGTACCTAAGTTTGATACAGTTACTTCATAAGTAATTTCATCACCTGGTGTATAGAAATTAGCTTCCATATTAGCTGTCAAAGCATCGAAGTTATAAGATACATTCTCAGCTTCTCCTACTTCTTGTTTTAATTGTAAGTCGGTTATTTCTATATCCCACTTACTTGTTACCATACTACTTCCTTTAATGTCTAACTGACTTGAAAATGCACTATATCCTACAGTCATTATTAAAAGTAGACACAAAAGTCCACCCAATATCATCTTTCTTTTTCGTTTATTTTTATACATACACTCACCTACTTATTTTTATTATAGTAATTACTCTCTGTCGAATTCTATCATATTATTGTACTTTAACTTAATTATATAACATGAAAAATAATTTTGCAAGTCATTTGTAAGACAGATGTCTTGTGTTATTTATATGCCTTTTGTATTAAAATTGTGGTAGTAATTGCATTATGTTTATTGAATGAGGAGGATACAATGTTTCAAATAAAACCAGATCGAAAAGAAACTGAAAATAAGACTGTTAGATTTCCTGTTGAATTAATTGATAAAATTGAAAAAGCTTTAGTAGGGAAAAATGCGACTTTTTCAGCATTTGTTATACAAGCATGTGAATATGCTTTAAATAATATGGAGGTGGAAGAAAAAAAGAAAGTAAATTCTTAAGTTAAACTTTCTTTATTTTAATTTAATAACAGTTGTAGTAATTAAATCAACAATAAATAATATTGTAATTATTATGGTTATAAATTTAGGAATTTTCTTTTCTAATTTATCAATAATGGGTTTTATAAAATAAATTACAAAGATACTAATAATTCCCCATATTAGTGACATTTCTAGAGAAATATATTTACCAATATTATATTTATAATCTTTATAATTCCATAAGGTTTCATGAAATAAATTTTCAATTATTATTCCTCCTAACCATTCAATAATAGTTAATACTATTGTTAATATTACAAAAGTTACTAAAGTTTCTATAAATCTACTTTGATGCATGTTTTTAAATATTTTTCTTGATATTATGAGTGTTAATATAGCTCCAAAGCCATATACTGGAGTCCATGGGCCATATAAAATTCCACTTGAAAAATGACCAGATACTATTAAAGTAAATATACCTTCAACAATAAAACCTAAAATTGAATATATAAAAAAACAATTAAGTAAATACATATTAATCACCATTATTAGTATGTATTTTTTAATTGTTTTTAAACATTAAATCTAAAGTGACATATGTCACCATCTTGCATAACGTAATCTTTACCTTCTAATCTTAATCTTCCAGCTTCTTTAACTTTTAATTCTGAACCATATTTTTTTAGATCATCAAAGCTCATAATTTCAGCTTTAATAAAGCCTTTTTGAAAATCAGTATGAATTATACCAGCACACTGTGGAGCTTTCATGCCTTGTTTATAAGTCCAAGCTCTAACTTCATCTGGTCCAGCTGTTAGATAGGTTGATAGGCCTAATAATTTATAAGATGATTTAATTAATTTATCTAAACCACTTTCTTCAATTCCTAGATCATTTAATAATTCTTTTTTATCTTCGTCATCTAATTCAGATAATTCTGATTCTATTTTAGCGCATATTACAACTACTTCAGCTTGTTCTTTAGATGCATATTCTTTTAATGTTTTTACATATTCATTTTCAGTAGTTATTTCATCTTCGTTAACGTTTGCGACATAAATGATTGGTTTTAGAGTTAATAAATTAAATGGTTTTAAGATTTTTAATTCTTCTTCAGTTAAATCTAAGTTTCTTGGATTGATATTTTTTTCTAAATTTTCTTTTAATTTTTCTAAAAGTTCTGCTTCTTTCATAGCTTCTTTGTCATTGGCTAATCTAGCTTTTTTACCCATTCTACCTAATCTATTTTCAATTACTTCGAGATCGGCTAGTTCTAGTTCAACATTGATTACTGAGGCATCCCTAATCGGATTGACGTTACCAGAAACATGGGTAACATTTGGATCTTCAAAACACCTAACAACTTCACATATGGCATCGACTTCTCTGATATGTGATAAGAATTTATTACCTAAGCCTTCACCTTTAGAAGCACCTTCTACAAGACCAGCAATATCGGTAAATTCAAAGGTGGCTGGAATTGTTTTTTTGGGTTTATACATATTTTCTAAGAAATTCACTCTTTCATCTGGGACAGTAACCATTCCAACATTAGGTTCAATAGTTGCGAAAGGGTAGTTAGCGGCCAAAATATTTTGTTTTGTTATGGCATTAAATAAAGTTGATTTACCAACATTAGGTAAGCCAACAATTCCTGCGGTTAAACTCATTATTCATCACCAGTAGATATTATACTATAATTTGATTTTTTTTTAAATAAAAAGTTAAATAAAAAGGAAATGAGATGTTTATATCGTATGTTATATATAGAAGGTGAAAATATGAATAAGGAAATAGTAATTGATGCAATTAATTTAGTCAGAAAATATAAAAGCGAAACTAGTACAATTGAAATTAAATCGGCAGCTAAAGGTTTTCCTAAGAGGTGCTACGACACATTTTCTAGTTTTTCAAATAGAAATGGGGGGTTAATTATTTTTGGTTTATCAGAAGAGAAAGGGTTTGCTACAGAGGGAGTATATGATATTAATGATTTACAAAAACAAATAGCTTCATTATGTAATGATTCTATGGAGCCAAAAATTAGAGTAGAAATATTACCTATAGAATTTGAAAGTAAAAATATTTTGGCTGTTAAAGTTAGTGAAATGGCCCAAAATAAAAAACCTTGTTATTATAAACCTAAAGGTTTAAAAGGTGGTTCATATATTAGAGTGGGTGAGAGTGATGAAGTAATGACAGATTACGAAATCTATGCCTTGCAAAGTTACAATGACCATATAATTGAAGATAAAAGGCCTAATAAAAGTTCAACAATAGATGATTTAAATATTAATGATTTAAAAGAATATATTAATAAAATTAAAAGTGATAGACCGAACTTTGCGAAAAATTCTTTTAAAGAAAATTTAAAATTGTGTGGGATAGTTGATAGCGACAATACTAATATATATCCAACCTTGTCCGGAACTATGATATTTGGCAAATATCCACAAAGTTATTATCCACAATTATTTGTAGCTTGTGTTGTTGTACCGGGTACTAAATTAGGTGATACTGGCAGTATGGGTGAAAGATTTATTGATAACAAAAGAATTGAAGGAACTATTGAGGAAATGTTGGAAGGCACTATGAACTTTTTAAGAAGAAATATGAAAACAAGTGTGATTATTGATGAAAATGGCAAGCGTATTAACAGAACTGAATATCCAATTGAAGCTTTAAGAGAGGCTGTGGCGAATGCACTTATACATAGAGATTACAGTTTTAAAACCGAAAATGCTTATAGCTCTGTTTATATGTACGAAGATAGAATAGAAATACTAAGTCCTGGAGCTTTATATGGACCAAATAAAATTGAAAAATTAGGTACAGATAATATGATGGAAGTCAGAAATCCTACTATTGTTAGAATTTTAGAGGGAAAAGGTTCCGTAATTGAAAATAGACATTCTGGAATACCAACAATGAAACGTGAAATGGGTAATTATAATTTACCTATGCCTGAATTTTATAATGAAAGAGGAAGTTTTAAAGTTATTTTTAGAAATAGTTTTGATTTAAGTAGTGAGCAAGTTAGTATGCAAGTTGGGGACCAAAACAGTATGCAAGTTAGTGAGCAGGCTAGTACCAATAAGTCAATTAATTCAACAGTTAGTGAGCAAGTCAGTGTGCAAGTCGAAGGCCAAAACAGTATGCAAGTTAGTGAGCAAGTCAGTGTGCAAGTTAGTACTTTTATTTTTAAATATAAAGAGTTGTTAGAATATTGTAAGACTCCTAAATCAGCAAAAGAAATCAGAGATTATTTACAACTTAAATCAAGAAACTATGTGAATAATAAAATATTGAAGCCTTTAATTAGATTAAATTTATTAGAATATACAAATAAACAAAAAATAAATTCTAGTAATCAAAAATATATTACTAAAATAAGATAATAAATAGTTGGCAATTGATTTTTGCTATATGTTTTACTATCAAATAATTTATATTAAATTTAGGCGTTAATGAGTTTAAATTACTAGAACAAAATGCCAAAATAAATTTTGACATTAGCTTACCTCACGGTAAGCTTTTTCTACTTCACAGAAACCTAAGGCTTCTCCATA
>CAWVFK010000034.1:0-47413 GCA_963928595.1 Candidatus Coprosoma sp.
AAATATTCTTCAATTATTTTTGCTTTTTCTTCTGGTGTTCTCATATTTTTCTTTCTCATAATTCCTCCTTCAATTATAATTTTATCATTAAAAAAGTAGACTTCTACCTTTTTTGTAGTTGTCTACTTTTATAATATCACTTCAAATATTTCTATCTTTTTTTTTGAATAAATTTTAGGTAATTTCAAATAATATTAAAGGTGTTTAAAAAATATGTCAAAAACATCTTAAAAACCTTTGAAAAAGACTGTGGTTTGTGGTAAACTGTATATAGTATGTAAGCCCATGATAAATATTAAACAAAATTTTTTTGTTTTTTATTTCGCTTATGGGTATAGACTTTTAGTATTTGGAGTGGATTGTATGAATATTTTATTTGAAATTGCGGATAGAGATTTAATGATAATTGGAGCTATTTTAGTAGTTATTTTGGTTGTGGCATTAATTATTTTTAAGGCGGTCATTAAAAAAAATAAAGTAATGCCAATTAGTGATGATGTACGTTTTGATAATGAAGAAAGTGATGAAAAAGAATTAAAAGAAGAAGTAAAGCCTGTAGAACTTACTGAAGAACAAAAACAAGCGAAGGCTGAGCTAGAACGTGTTTATGAACAAATGAGTGCAGATTTGGAGAAACAAGAAGAAAAACATGATGATATTGATGCTTTTGAAAGAGAACAAGAAGAAAATGCAATTATCAGTTATCAGGAATTAATGGCGGCGGCTGAAAAATTAAAACAAGAAGCTAATGGGTATGAAGCACATGTAGAAGATAAGGTCGATATGCGAGTTAATGAAGCGATGAATACATATAAAGAACATACAGAGAAAGTTAATAAAAAACAAGATGAAGAAAAACTTGCTTATCATGGATTTAAAAATTCAGAAATTATTTCGCCAATTTATGGGATTCAAAGAGAAAATAGTAGAGAAAAAAGCTCCCCAAAACCTCAAAGAAATGGTATAATAGGTAGAGCTTATGAAGACGTCAATCCTGAAAGTGAAAATGAGAGGAATGTTGACTTTTTGAATTCACTTAAAGAATTTAGAAAAAATTTATAAGCCATTTGGCTTATTTTTCTTTGGAGGTATATTTATGAAGTACAAAATTATTACTTTAGGCTGTAAAGTAAATGAATATGAAAGTGAAGTGATGTCTAATCTGTTAGAAAATCATGGATATATTAAATCAGAAAATCCTGATGTTTGTATTGTTAATACTTGTACAGTTACTAATACGGCTGATAGTAAATCTAGAAAGATGATTAGAAGCCTTAGAAGACAGTATCCAAAAGCTATTTTAGTAGTGGCTGGGTGTATGATTCAAAATAAAAAAGATAAGTTAGATGTTTCGGCTGATATTATTATTGGCAATAAACATAAATCTGATATTGTTAGTTTACTTGAAGAATATAAAAATAAACAAATGTATTTAGTCGAAGATATGGATACAGTTGATTTTGAAGATATGAGCTTAAATAATTTTGATTTGACTAGAGCTTATATTAAAATTGAAGATGGTTGTGATAATTATTGTTCTTACTGTATTATTCCGTATGTTAGAGGTCATGTTAGAAGTAAAAAACATGAGAAAGTGATAGATGAAGCTAAAACATTGATTAAAAATGGTCATAAAGAAATTGTATTAACGGGTATTCATACGGGACATTATCATGATGGTAATTATAGTTTTGCTAATTTACTTCAAGATTTAGTTAAATTAGATGGTCTTAAAAGACTTAGAATTTCTTCGATTGAAATTACGGAAATAAATGATGAGGTATTAGAAGTTATTCAAAATAGTGATGTTTTAGTAAATCATATGCATATTCCTTTGCAGTCTGGTTCAGATGAAATTTTAAAACAGATGAATAGAAAATATGATAAACAATATTTTATAAATAAAATTAAGAAACTTAAAAGTATTAAACCAGATATGAATGTTACGACTGATGTAATTGTTGGTTTTCCTGGTGAAACTGAAGAACAGTTTGAAGAGTGTATGGAAACAATTAAAAAAATTGGCTTTACTAAAATACATGTTTTCCCTTATTCAGATAGGGAAGGAACGGTCGCAAGTAGAATGCCTAATAAAATTCCTGGAAACATTAAAAAAGAAAGAGTTAAGAGATTACTTGAATTATCTAAGAAGTTAGAGATTGATTATATGAACAAGCACTTGGATAGTGTGGTTACGTTTATACCGGAAGTATATGAAGATGGTTATTTAATTGGTCATACGGCAAATTATCTATTAATTAAAGCTAAAGGTGATGAATCTCTTTTAACTGAGGAAGTTATAGTCAAGATTAGTAAAGTAGATTATCCATATTTGCTAGGTGATGTAAAAATCTTTGAATTAAATAGATAGTTTTGATATAATATAAATAGAGGTGATATTATGAGTGAATATCCAAATAGTATTAGAAATAATATGGTAAATACAACTCCATTTAGAGAAAATGATTATAATATTCAGGTTTCGAGTTTACCTGAACCTAATTGTTCTTATGAACCGCAAAGAGGAGTTAATTTCAAAACTATTATTATAGTAGCGGCTATAGCGGTTGCAGCCTTTGGTGGTGTTACTTACGAAGGTTATCTTCAACATAAAAGTATGCTCGAAAATACTGCTGTTGAGCAAGTTGTGCCGATGCCTGGTGATGCGAAATTAATGGTTACAGCGAATCCACTTTATTCATATATTGAAACACCAGATGGTTTACATGTTTCAGAGTATAATGGAATGAAGGCTTCTGATTGGGCTCAGCCTTATGTGGAAGAAGCTCAAAAAAATGCGAAACAAATGTAAGACTTAAATAGTCTTTTTTCTTTCCGTTTATTGAACGTTTGTTCTTGTTATGATATAATTATAATGAAAGGGAAATGATTATGGAAAGTTACATCAAGGGAAATTATCGCCGGAGTATTTTTAAATCCGATAAAGGTTATGTTATCGGACTTTTTAAAGTTCGGGAAACTAATGATGAGTCTTTAGAAGAATATGTGAATCAAACGATTACTTTTACGGGCTATTTTCATGATTTAAATGAGGATGATACTTATATTTTATATGGTGAAGCAGTTAATCATCCAAGGTATGGATTTCAATTTCAGTCGAATAGATATGAACGAATTAAGCCGACAGGAAAAGAAGCGGTGGTTGAATTTTTATCAAGTGATTTATTTCCGGGAGTTGGTGAGAAGTTAGCTAAAAGTATTGCGGAAACTTTAGGGGATAATGCTTTAGATAGAATCTTAGAGGATGAAAGTTCATTATATTTAGTGCCAAAGCTTACAGAAAATAAGATGAAGAAAATTGTCAATACTTTAAAAAAATATGAAGAGAGTCATCAGACTATTTCTAGATTAATTGATTTAGGTTTTTCAATGAGAGAAGCTTTAAGTATTTACAATGAATATAAATCTAATACAATGAAAATTATTGATAGTAATATTTATCAGATTTCTTATAATTTGCCAGATATTTCATTTTTAAAAGTAGATAAAGCTGCAAATCTTTTGGATATTAGTATTGATGATGATAGGAGAGTAAAAGCAGCCACTTTATATATGTTTAAAAAAATTATATATCAAAATGGTGATAGTTATTTGAGTAAAGATGTTATTATTAATAATGTGAATAAGTTTTTGAATACTTCGTATGATAATTATGATGAGATTTTTAAGGAATTAGAAGATGCGGATTATATTGTAATAGATGGTGATGATTATTATTTAGAGGAAATTTGGAATGCGGAAGTTAATATTAGTGAAAGACTTTATGATATGGCATCTAAGCCGACTAAAAAATATAAAAATTTAAATTCACTACTTGATGAATTACAAAAAATAAATAATATTGAATATAATGATGAACAAAAGAAAGCCATAAAAAAAGCCTTAGAAAACAATATCCTTATTATTACTGGTGGACCTGGTACTGGTAAGACAACAATTATTAAAGCGATTACGGAACTTTATCAACATTTGAATAAATTAGATTACGACGAGTTTACTGAACGTTTGGCTTTACTTGCGCCGACTGGACGAGCTAGTAAAAGAATGAGTGAATCGACATATTTACCTGCTTCTACTATTCATAGATTTTTAAAATGGAATAAAGATACATTAGAATTTATGATTAATGAAGATAATAAAGCAGATGCGGAATTAGTAATTGTCGATGAGGTTAGCATGATAGATATTAATTTATTTGATAGTTTATTAAAAGGTTTAAAAAGAAATGTAAAACTCATTTTAGTTGGTGATTATGATCAATTGCCAAGTGTGGGACCCGGTAATTTACTTAAAGATTTAATATGTAGTGAAGTAATTGATGTAGTTCATTTAAAACATTTATATAGACAAGATGAAAATTCATATATTATTTCACTTGCTTATGAAATTAAAGATGGAAATTTGAGTGAAAATTTTTTAAATTCATATAGTGATTATACGTTTTTAAAGTGTTCGGCCAATCATATTAAACACAATTTAATGAATTTGTGTGAAAAAGTTATTGAAAAAGGGTATGATTATAAACGAATGCAGATACTAGCTCCAATGTATAAAGGTGAAAATGGTATTGATACTTTGAATAAGGAACTTCAAGATGTCTTTAATCCCAAAACACCAGAGAAGCGAGAAATTAAATCTGGTAATATTATTTTTAGAGAAAACGATAAAATTTTACAGCTGGTGAATATGCCTGACGAAAATGTTTTTAATGGCGATATTGGAGTTATAAAGTATATTAAATACGGTAATACTAGTAAGAGTAAAAAAGATGAAATTTATGTTGATTTTGATGGTAATTTAGTTAAATATACTCCTAAAGATTTTTCTAAAATAAAGCATGGATTTATTATTAGTATTCATAAAAGTCAGGGTAGTGAATTTGAAATGGTTATTATGCCGATGGCACACTCTTATAGACGAATGCTTTATAAAAAATTAGTATATACAGGGGTGACAAGAGCTAAGAAGAAATTAATTATAATTGGTGAACCTGATGCATTTGCTTTAAGCGTACAAAACAATCATGAATATGTTAGAAATTCAAAATTAATAGAAAAAATTAAGTATAAATTTGAGAATAATAGTTAAAATATAAATGTATGCTAAGCATACAACATCATGTATCTGACAAGTAGGTGATTATTATGAATATGATGAAAAATGTTGCTTTAATGGCTATGGGTGGCGCAATTACGCTAGTTTATCAAAAATATAATAAACCAGTGATGAAGGCTATGAAGGATGTAGCTAAAATGGCGACAGGAAAAGCTGAAATGGCAACGGATCAGTTAGATAATATGATGAAATAAGTCAAAATATAGTTTTGACTGGCTTACCTTTATGGTAAGCTTTTTTGTTGTTGGAATTAAAAAAGTTCCTAAAATTAGGAACGATGTAATCTTTTTTGACGGCTTTTTAATTCTAAAATCTTTTTTACACTTTCTTCATAAAGTTCATTAAATTCTAGAAGTTCATCTTGATAATTTTCTAGATAATGACATAATATTTCATCGCTAACGGGCGCTAATAAAGTTGCATTTGTTTTTTTGACCCATTCGACCGCATTTTCTTTTTGAATGTTCGTGTTATCTAAATCTTGCCAGTCATTATTTGAATGATAGTGTCTATTTGTTGCAATTCTTCTTGTAATCATATAACGTGGTTTGAAATCTGTGCGTTCAGTTAATTCAAACATCTCAATATTTGGAGTTATAATTTCTTTGCCATTTGTTAGAAAATTCCATATTGGGGTAATTCTAATACTGACTCTTTCTTTAGTGCTTCTAAACTGTTCTTTAAAATCAGTAGTAATAATGGGTAGAGCTGGAAGATTACCAATAGTAAAGGGAATCCAATGATATTCACCTTTAATTCTTGTTAGTTTTCTAAATTCTTTTATGTTTATTAAAGCAATGGTGTTTTTGTGATCGGCAATTTTTTTAATATAATTATAAAATTCTTCATTTTCCATTTTGTTAGTTTCCTCCTTAAGTCAAAGTAAATTGTATTATACACGCTATTTATTATACTGTCAAATACATATTTTATATTTCTTTGGTAATATTAATAATGGTGATATTATGAAAAAAATTTTAATTACTGGGGCCAGAAGTGGTATGATTTATCCAGTTATTCAAAGGCTTAAGAAAGATTATCATTTGTATGTGACAGTACATACAGATAGTGAAGTTAAGAGTATTAAGAAAATATATAAAGACGATAAGAATATTGAGTGTTTAAGGTTGGATATTACTAAAGATTTACAAAAACTTAATAAGCTAGATATTGATATTTTAGTATGTAATGCGGCGATTGCGGAAAGTGGTTCTTTATTTGAGATACCGTTAGATAAAGTGAAAGAAAATTTTGAGGTGGATGTGTTTTCTAATTTACAGTTAATTCAAAAGGTTTCTAAAAAAATGATCGAAAAAGGAAATGGAAGAATAGTTATAATTTCATCTTTAACGAGTAAGATACCACTTCCTTTTTTAGGAAGTTATTCAGGGGCAAAAGCGGCTTTATCGGTGTTTGCTAGGACTTTATATTATGAAAGTAAATTACTTGATGCCAAATTGGATATTGTTTTGATCGAACCGGGTTTATATAAGACGGGATTTAATAAACTCGCTTTTGATAAGAAATATGAATTTATGGATTATAATTCTTTTTTTGATACACAAATAGAGCTTATTCGCAGTTTAGAAAATACATATTTATGGTTATTTGAGAAAAGAAGTTTAAGATCAATTTCAAATAAAATTTATGAAGCAGTTACGACTTTAAGACCACATTATCGCTATTCGGCACCTTTTTCACATAATTTGTTTGCAAAAATATTTAATCTATTTTATTAATATTTGATATAATATCAGTAAGAGGTGATATTATGACAGATATTGAGATTGCGAGAGTGTCTAAAATGTTAGTAATTGATGATATAGCAGATAAATTAAATATTAGTAGGGATTATTTAGAACATTACGGTAAATATAAGGCAAAGATTAACTTAGATATTTTAAATAATTTGAAAAGAGAAGAGGGCAAATTAATTTTGGTAACATCGATTAATCCAACACCATTTGGCGAAGGTAAAACAACGATGAGTATTGGAATTCATGATGCGATGAGAAAGTTAGGATATAACAGTTTAGCTGTACTTAGAGAACCTTCTTTAGGTCCAGTATTTGGAATTAAAGGCGGAGCAGCTGGCGGAGGATATTCGCAGGTTGTACCTATGGAAGATATTAATTTACATTTTACTGGTGATATGCATGCAATTGGAGCAGCTAATAACTTACTTTGTGCCGCAATTGATAATCATTTATTTCAAGGTAATAGTTTAAATATTGATAAGGATAAAATTCTATTTAACAGATGTGTCGATATGAATGATAGAGCTTTAAGAACAGTGACGGTTGGGCTTGATTTAGGAAAAGATGTGGCACATGAAAATCATTTTTGTATTACAGTAGCAACGGAGATTATGGCTATTTTATGTTTAGCTAAAGATCTAAAAGATTTAAAAGAAAAAATAAGTAATATCTTATTTGCTTATGATATGAATGGTAAACCTTTGTTTGTTAAGGATTTGAAAGTAGAAGAAGCCATGACAATTTTACTTAAAGATGCCATTAAACCTAATTTGGTTCAAACTTTAGAAAATAATCCGGTAATT
This sequence comes from Candidatus Coprosoma sp., assembly GCA_963928595.1. Taxonomy (GTDB): domain Bacteria; phylum Bacillota_I; class Bacilli_A; order RF39; family UBA660; genus Coprosoma. The sequence continues at coordinate 7,697 of CAWVFK010000034.1, forward strand.
ATTCATGGTGGTCCTTTTGCTAATATTGCGCATGGTTGTAATAGTTTGATTGCAACTAAACTTGGTTTGAAACTTGCTGATTATGTTATTACAGAAGCTGGTTTTGGAGCTGATTTGGGCGCTGAAAAGTTTTTAGATATTAAATGCAGAAAGGGCAATTTAAAGCCTAGTGTTATTGTTATTAATGCGACTATTAGAAGTTTAAAATACAATGGTGGAATGAGTAAGGATGAACTTAATAAAAAAAATATGGACTATTTAAAGAAGGGAATTTGTAATTTAAAAGTTCATATAGAAAATATGAAAAAGTATTTGGATAATGTAGTTATATGTTTGAATAAATTTATTTCAGACGATGATGAAGAGATTAATTTTGTTCAAAAATATTGTGAAAATCTTGAATGTGAGTTTGCAGTTTCTACTTCTCATCAAAATGGGGGAGAAGGAGCTTTAGATTTAGCTCGAAAGATAGTTAAACTTTGTGAGAATGAAAAGGAATTCCATTTACTTTATGATGAGAATGATAGTATTAAAAATAAGATTGAAAAGGTATCTAAAGAAATATATCATGCAGGAAGTGTGAATTATATGGATGATGCTTTAGAAAGTATTAAAAAAATAGAGGATATGGAATTAGATAAATTACCAATATGTGTGGCTAAAACTCAATATTCTATTAGTGATGATCCAAAGAAACTTGGTTATCCAAAAGGATATGAGATTACAGTTAGAGATGTTAAAGTAAATAGTGGAGCGGGTTTTATAGTGGTTTATATGGGTAAGATTATGACGATGCCAGGTCTTTCTAAAAAACCAGCTTATGAGAATATGCATATTGAAGATGATGGAACTATTTATGGATTGTTTTAAAGCTCTTTTGGAGCTTTTTTTTGCATGAAATTATGTAGAATTCTACATAAATGAAAAAAACTAGATAACAATATCTAGTTAAATACATATGGTAGCGAGAGGGGGATTCGAACCCTCGACCCTACGGGTATGAACCGTATGCTCTAGCCAACTGAGCTATCTCGCCATGCAACAAAATCATTATAGCAAAATAAAAAAGTTCTTTCAATACTTTTTTAAAAATTTATGAAATTGAAAAATATAATTGATTTTTATAATAATAATCTTTATAATATTTAACATGGTGATGAAAATGCATAAAAAATCTTTGGATAAGATAAACCAAAATATTGCGGCAACTGAGAAGTTAATACAAGAATATGAAAATAAAAAAGAAGAAATAAAGTTAAAGCCTATTCCATCTTGGCAGTTATATTCATGTGAGATTATTGGCGGATCTTCTGCTATGGGGATAGTTAGTATGAATATGTTAGATTTAGGTGCAATGATTATTGGTTGTATGGGTGGAGCTGTACTTGGGGCTTTAACACCTTATATAGTTAAGCAAATTAAAATAGGAGATTTAAATTATCAAATATTTATGAATGGTTTAATTATAAAGGATTTGGAGAAAGAAAAGGTTCAAGTTAGTGAAAAAGTAAAAACACTTCATAAATAGTAAGCTAAACGAGTAAAAAATACTTGTTTTTTTTGATTTTAAAGTTAAATATATTGTCAAAGTGGCTCGAAAATGTTATATTTTAAGTGTATATTGTTGATGATCGGGGGGGGAAAATACATGGATAATGAAAATATACAGAGTAGTAAGTTGTTAGATGTAAATGAAAAAACCGGGTTTCCACATTTAGATAAACCATGGTTAAAATATTATGATAAAGATTTTTTGGAAAAACCATTACCAGAGATGACGATTGTCGATTATATAAAAAGTCAAAATAAAAGTAATGAAGATTTACCAGCAATTACTTTCTTTGGCAATCAAGTGTCTTATGGTGAATTATATGGTAAGATTGATGAAGCTTCACGTGTTTTAAGTGAGCTTGGAGTTCAAGATGGCGATAGGATTATGTATATGATGCCTAACATTCCAGAAACAGCATATTTAATGTATGGAACTTCACAACTAGGAGCAGTGGCTGATTACATAGATCCAAGACCAGATAGTGTTGATTTAAATATTAGTGCTAAAAAGGTGTTTGATTTATTTCATGGAGAAAATGCTAAATATTTAGTGGCTTTAGATCAATGTTATTTGGGAATGATTAGACCAATTGAAAATGAGTTAAAAGAACTTGGGGTTGAAAATGTAGTTGTTGTATCAGCTAGCGATTCAATGAATTTAAAATCTAAACTAAATTATTTGAATGAAGTAAGACAGTTTAATGGCTTTAAAAATATGATTGGAAGTGCTAAAAAAACACAAAAATTTGCGAAAATGCTAGAAGAAGCTACTAAAACTTCTAAGTTACAAATACTAAGATATCCAGAACTTGTTAAGGAATGTCAAAATTCAACTTTTAAATTAGCTGAATATCAACCTGGTAAGTTAACAGTTATTACTCATACATCAGGAACAAGTAGTCCTAGACCAAAACCAATGCCACTTACCAATGACAATTTAAATATATATGCACATCAAACATTTGGCGCTAATATGCCAATGAATTTGGGTGATAATGTTTTACATATGCTTCCTTATTTTGCGGCATTTGGATTAGTAGATGTTGTACATGCAGGATTTGCTCATGGAAATAATTTGATTCAAATTCCAGAATTTGCACCGGCTAATTTAGGTAAGATGATTGTTAAATATAAACCTCAAACAATCATTGGACCACCAACTTGGTTTTTAAATTTAATTAATGATCCAGTTTTAAAAGATGCAGATTTATCATTTTTAACGATGGTTACTTATGGTGGAGATGCCATGGATGAAAATGATGAAATAAAAATTAATAAATTTTTACATGATCATAATTGTAAAACATCTTTGACTAAAGGACATGGAATGAGTGAAACTTGTGGTTGTGGATCATTTTCTACAGGTGAGTATAGTGATTTGAATAGTATGGGAATTCCATTACCTCATGTTGTTTATGGAGTAGTAGATCCTGATACTAAAGAACCACTTAAATTTGAGGATGGTAAAGATGAAATAGAAGGAGAATTTATTATTTCTTCTGGTACTGTAACACCTGGTGTTTTAGATGATAATGTTATCGTTCCACATTTTACTTATGATGGTATGGACTTTATACGTACTAAAGATATTGGAATTATGAATAAAGATGGGGTTATGAAATTTTTATCTAGAAGTGATAGATCATTTACGAGATACGATGGATTTAAGGTTAAGCCTTATGAGATTGAGGATGTTATTAAATCTGATCCACTAGTTAAATATTGTGTAGTTTCACCTTATTATGTAGATGATAAATTTGGATATATGCCACTTGCACATATCGTATTAGAAGATGATGTAGAGATGAATGATGACGAACAAGTTGCTTATATTGAAAATTTGGTTGAAAGCTTATTTGTTAAGAATGCTGCTGTTTCAACTCGTCAAATTCCATCTAAGTTTAGATTTAGAGATTCTCTACCACTCACACCTAATGGAAAAATTAATTATAATGCTTTAAGTGCAGAAGAACTTACTGGTGAGGAAATCGGAGTAGAACTAGAAGAAACTAATATTTCTGTTGGAAAAATTACAGTAATTCCACCAGTTAAAGCTAAGAAAAAAGTTTTAAAAAAATAAGATGAAAAGGGGGAGAAAATGGGTAATGAAGGCTTGATATTGTTAAATGGTTATGCACTTATTATTTTAATTGTTCTCAGTATTGTGTTTTTTTCCAAAAAAAGATTACATCAAGTTGAAGATAATACTTATGGTCAATTATTAATAGTTAGTGTAATTACAATATTATTTGGATTATTACTAGGTATAATAATTGATAGTGATTTTTATTTAAAAGATATTTTGATAATTGTATTTAACAAAATTTATTTAATAGGACTTATTTTAAGTGTTTCGATTTTTGCTTTTTATACTTATTGTATTTCAAGATTTAAAAATATTAAATTTAAAATGGTTAATAAAATTTATCAAATAAGCTTTTTTGTCAACGTTTTATTAGTACTCATATTACCTTTAAATTTGGTGATGGAAAATGGTGAAATATTAACTGCTGGACCAGCAATGTATTATACTTATGGTGTTTTCTCAATTATTTATTTTATCTTAGTTGTTTTAGTACTTTTAGATTTTAAGAGAATTAGAAATAAAAAATATATTCCGATTATACTATTGATTTTTGAAGGAATTATGATGGTTGTAATTCAAGTGTTTAAACCAGAACTTAATTACATTATTAATCCTTCAACTGTTATTACTTGTTTAATTATGTATTTTACAATTGAAAATCCAGATGTTCAAATTACGGCTGAGTTATATAAAAATAAAAAATTGATAGAAAAGTCTAATCAAGATACTTCAAACTTCTTATTTAGAATGACTCAAGATATTAAAAAACCGGTTAAAGATATTATTGATGTTAGCTTGAAACTTCAAGATTATACCGGTTTTGAGGAAGTAAAAAAGGGTATTAAATATATCAACAATACAGCTGATGAACTTGACTATTTAATCAATGATGCTTTGGATGTTTCTAGTATGACAACAAAACGTTTGAAAATTTTTGATAGCCGTTATAATCCGGTTAATATTTTTAAAGAAATTAGTTACAGATTTGAAAAACAAATAGATAAAGACGTTAAATTTAATTTTTCTATCAGTAGTGTAATACCTAGTTATTTATATGGAGATTCTATTAAATTAAAACAGGCAATTAATTCTATTTTAGAAAACGCTTTAAAACATACCGATTCTGGTGAGATTGATTTAGATGTCAATGGAATCGTAAAATATAGTATATGTCGTTTAATTATTACTATTAGTGATACTGGAAAAGGTATGAGTATTGAAGAAGTTAATAATATTTTGAGTTTAAATAGAGATGCATTATCTGATATAGATTTACGTAATCGTGATGGTGATATTTTGAATTTAAAAGAAGTTAAAAAATTAGTTTCTTTATTAGGCGGTAATTTGATGGTTAAAAGTGAAGAAAAAGTTGGAACGACTGTTAGTATAGTTTTAGAACAAAAAATTGTTGCATCTAAAGAAACGGAAATTTCTAAAAAACTTGAGAGTTATGAACAAAGTTTATACCGTAATAAAAAGGTTATGGTGGTTGATGACGATGCGAAGGAACTTGCTCAAATTACAACTTGGCTTGAAAATCACGATGCGGAAGTCAGCGGTTCATTATTTGGACGCGATGCGATAGAAAAAATTGCTTCTAATATTAAGTATGATTTAATAATATTAGATGATGAAACTTCTACTTATAGTGCTTTAGATGTACTTAAGGAACTTAAGAAAAATAAGAAATTTAATACTCCAGTAGTGGTTATGATTAATGATAATAAGGAATTTATTAAACTTCATTATTTACAAGATGGCTTTGCCGATTGCATTATGAAATCTAAACTTGAATCTGAGATTAACAGAATAATGAAAAGGTTTTAATTAAAACCTTTTTAAGATAGGAGATAAATATGTTTAAAAATAAGAAAATTTTTGTTTTAGGATTGGGAAAAAGTGGAAAAAGTGTTGCGAAACTCTTATCTAAAGATAATCATGTTTTAATTACTGACGTTAAATGTGATAATTTAGATGAGGTAAAAGAGTTAGAAAAATTAGGTATTAACGTAATTATTACTAAAGATCAAATAAGTATTTTTGATGATAGTTATGATTGTGTAGTTAAGAATCCTGGAGTTAAAATTGATCATCCTGTGGTTTTAATGGCAAAGAAATTTCACATTCCGGTTATTACAGAGTTAGAAGTGGCTTATAGATATTTACCTGAGGTTAAAATAGTAGGTATTACTGGATCTAATGGTAAGACAACAACAACGACTATAGCTTATGAATTTTTAAAGACGGCTGGTTTTCCGGTTCACTTGGCTGGTAATATTGGCTTGCCATTATGTGATCAAATTGCTGATATTAAAAAGGGTGATATTTTAGTTGTAGAAATTTCTAGTCACCAGTTAGTTAATTTGGATAAATTTAAGGTGGATGTAGCTGTTTTAACTAATTTGTTTCAAGTGCATTTAGATTTTTTTGGAACATATGAAAAATATAAATTAAATAAACTTCGAATTTTTAATAATCAAGATGCAAATAGTGTGGCTATTTTAAATAAAGGTGATGAAGAAGTTTATGAACTGACTAAAGATTTAAAAGCAAAAAAAGAATACTTTTCGTCTAAAGGTGAAGCTGATATTTATATAAATAATGGTTCTATTGTTTATAAGAATGAAAAATTAGTAGAACTTTCTGATATTAGAGTAAAAGGCATGCATAATTATGAAAATATTATGGCGGCTATTTTAGTAGCTAAAGAGTTTAATGTTTCTAACGGGGTTATTAAAGAGGTTTTAAATAATTTTGCTGGAGTTGAACACAGAATCGAATTTGTAACAAAATTAAATGGAAGAGAATTTTATAATGATTCTAAGGCGACAAATGTCGATTCAACAATTACAGCTTTAAAATCATTTGATAATGAGGTTGTATTAATATTAGGTGGCCTCGATAGGGGGCATTTATTTGATCCACTACTTCCTTATTTAACCCACGTAAAACATATTGTGTGTTATGGTGAAACTAAGGATAGAATTAAGGAGTTTGCTGATAAAAATAATATAGATGTAACAGTAACTAATAATTTGGAAGAAGCGATTCATGCTGCTTATAATATATCTTTAGAAGGTGATACAATTCTTTTAAGTCCGGCATGTGCAAGTTGGGATCAATATAAAAGTTTTGAGGAACGTGGAGATGAATTTAAGAAAATTGTTAGTACTTTAGTCTAACAATTTTTTGTTTGAGCTGTTTCTTATGTAAAATAAGGTAAAAGTTTATAAAAATAATGGTAAAAATGTTATTATTCTGTTATAATTGTAGGTGTAGAAGGTGTTTGTATGAAATATTTTCCAAAATTGGTTGGAAGTCGATTATATTTATCACCTATGAACATCGAAGATGCTCCAACGTATGTGAAGTGGTTGAACGATAAAACGGTTAGTGAAAATCTAGGATTAGACATGAAAGTAACTACTTTAGAAGGTGAGAAGGAGTGGCTAAAGAAAAACCAGACTGATTATAATTTTGCAATTGTCTTAAAAGAAAATGATGAACTTATTGGTAACTGTAGTTTTACGGAAATTGATTTAATTCATCGGAATGCAACTTTGGGAATATTTATTGGTGAAGAGAAAAATAGAGGGAATGGTTACGGTAAGGAAGCAATTAAATTATTATTGGAGTATGGTTTTAATAATTTAAACTTAAATAATATTATGCTTAGCGTTTATGAATTTAACAAAGAAGCAATAAAAGTTTATGAGAGTTTAGGTTTTAAAAGGTTTGGAACTAGACATAAATCACATTATTTTAAAGGAAAATTTTACGATGAAATTCAAATGGAAATATTAAAAGAAGAATATAATGAAATTGAGCCTTTTATATATGTTTAATTAATTATTGTGTTAATTTGACAAATAATAACTTTAGTGGTATTATATGCCGCAAAGAAACAAGGAAATTTATGCATAAGTTTAGGAATGGGGGATTTTTATGAGATTTAAACTTTATAGGCCAAAACATTTAAGGATTGAAGGTAATGGTCTTGTACAAGGTTTACGTAGTCTATTAAGCAAACCTAAAGCTTGGGCTGCTGGTGTAGCATTGGTTGGTGTGATTTCAGCATTTAGTCCAGTCAAAGCAATGGCTGCGGAAAATCAAGCAGTTGATACAACAACACCTGTTACGCAAGAACAAGTCGTGGATTCTGAGGTGACTCAATCTAATGATGCAGTATCACAAGCGGTTGAACAAGCGCAAGCGGTTACAACACCTGAGGTTAGTGCTCCAGTTCAGGAAGTGGCTACTCCTGCTCCGGAAGTATCAATTTCAGCTCCTGCCACTGCAGTTAGTGCACCTGTACAGGAACAAACAGCTCCAGTACAAGAGACAGCACCGGTTCAAGAAGCTACAGCACCTGCTATAAATGAAGAAATTGATAGTCGTGTTCCACAAGTGGAAACGCAAGCGGATCAAGCAGTTCAGACTGAAGAAACACAAGCAGCAACTATAGTTAGCGAACCTGCACAGGAAGAGGCTGCGGCTGTGCAAGAAGAGGCGCCAGTTCAAGAATCAACAGGATCTGCTATAAATGAAGAAATCGATAAACGAGTTCCGCAAGTAGATACACAAGATGATCAAACAGTTCAAACTGAAGAAACACAAGCAGCACCTACAGTTAGTGAACCTGCACAGGAAGAGACTGCGATGGTACAAGAAGAGGTGCCAGTTCAAGAAACAACAGGACCTGCTATAAATGAAGAAATCGATAAACGTGTTCCGCAAGTAGATACACAAGATGATCAAGCAGTTCAAACCGAAGGAGTAGCTGCTTCTGATCAACAGTCTGAGAGTATGGGAATTGTCAGTGATAATCCGATTACATCAGATCAAATTGTAGCTTCTGAAGGTACAGATCAAACTACAGATATAACAGAAACCACTGATACTGAGACACCTAGTTTAGAACAAACAGAAGAAAAAGAAGAAGGTGCTGAAGTTACTTCTCCAGAAACAGAAGTTAATGAAAATACAAATGCTGATTATCAAGTGATATCACAAGATGGTAATTTAACAATTGTTGGTAATATATCAGAAGATCAATTAAGTCAAGTTATTGAAGATTTAACTAATCAATATGGTGAAGAGGCAGTTAACGGGTTAACTATATTTGATTATGATACAATTAATTCGCAAGTTGATTATGGAGAAACAGTTCAATTAGGAAATTCTGGTTATACTGCTATCAAACATGAAGATGGTAGTATAGAAGTTAAAGATGCTGATGGTAATGTGATTGCTAATTGGCAAGGACAAGAAATGAATATTGAAGATAATCAAGAAATTACTGCTGGTGAAAATCAAGAGATAGATCAAAATCAAAATGAAGATGCACCGATTGTCTCAGAGGATTTAACTATTCCTGAAGATTATGCGCATCGTGATTATGAAGTTAATACTGATGAGTATTTGGTTATTGAAAATGCTGATGGAAGTTATACTATAGCTATGGGTGGAGTTGGTTTAAGTGGAAATCAACTTCAAGATTTAATTTCTAAATTACAAAGCGAAGGAGTTATTCCTGCAGACGCTCAAGTAGTACCTGGAGTTTTACCTTCTGCTCCTACTGATGAGATGAAAGAACAAGGTAAAACTGAACAGTTAGCACAAGTTGGTGATTATATTATTAGTACTACTGATGGTATAAATTATACAGTTTATTCAAAAGATGGTACTGCTTTAGATACAATTCTTAAATATGAAGAGCAAAAATTAGAAGAAAATTATGAAACATCTAAAGATCCGGATGCTGAACCTGGAGATAAACCTAGTGTTGATGAACCTGGTGATGAAATTCCTGGTGATAAACCTGGTACAGATGAACCTGAACCAGAACCTGAACCAACTCCAGAACCAACTCCGGAACCAACTCCAGAGAAGCCTACTCCTACAACTCCAACTGTAAGCACGGCAATACCACAAATGGGTGATGAAGCTTCATTGGCACAAGCATTGGCTGCGGGACTTGGTGGAGCAAGTTTAATTGGAGCTGGACTTGCAGGCAGAAAAAAACGTAAAAAAGGTATCAATGGAGAAGATTTGGATGATGATTCATTTGAACCTATTTATGATGATTTAGAATTAGCGGCTAAACAATGGTCAGAGAGTGATGCCGGAAAAGCAATGCAAGCTGAAAATCAAGCAAATGCATACGATTATGATGAATTAGAAGCTATTGCTGAACAATGGAAAAATAGCAAAGAGAGAGAAGAATGGCTACAACAAAAAGAAAAACAATCTAAAGGAAGAACACGTTAATTAAGGTAAGGAGGAACGAATATGAAAAGTATGAAAAAAATATTTAATATTGTTTTATCATTATTAATTGTTACTGTTATATCAATTACTTCTATTGCTACTATTAATGCGGCGCCTAAAAACGTTACTATTGATAGAGAAGGAGTAATGGTATCATATATTGGTGAAAATTATAAATGGGCTAAATTTAGAACTTCAGACGGTAAAGTAGCTTATTGTTTGGATTTAGAGAAAAAATGGCCTGAAAGATCAACTAATATTTCATTAGTTAGTGAAGGTGATGCAGGATTAACTTATATCCTTGCAAATGGCTATCCTTATAAATCAATTAAGGGTAATGATGATCAAGATCGTTTCATTACTCAAGCAGCAGTTTGGTGGTATTTATCTGATACTGGTCAAACTGGTAAGTTGAGTGAAGATTTTACAACAAATGCTGCTGATCCATATGGACTTAGAAGTTATATTAAAAAATTAGTTAGTGATGCTAAAAATGCTAAAGCTAGTGCTAATCCTACATTAAGCGTTAATGTAAGTAATTCTAATATGAATTTATCTAGTGATGGTAATTACTTTGTATCAGAATCAATTAAACCATCATTAACAGGGACATCTACTTATAAGGTTTCTGTTTCAGGAGCTCCTACTGGTACAACTGTGACAAATGCTAGTGGAAAAAGTCAAACTACTTTCAAGAATGGTGAAGCTTTCCAAGTTAGAATTCCTTCAAATGCTTTAGGACAAACAACTACTGTTAAAGTAACTGTTTCAGCTACTGGTGCAACTACTAAAGCATATATTTATCAACCATCTGATACTTCATATCAACGTTTGGCTGTATTATATACAGATAATACTAATTTATCTAAAACAGTTAATCTAACAGCTAAAGTTGATAAACCAAAAGTTTGTGTTGATTATGTTATTGTTGGTGATGTTAGACCTGATCCAGATTTAACAGATCCAACTCCTGGTACAAGTTGCTATGATAAAGGAACTAAATATGATCAAGAAAAAGAATTAACTACAAGACAAGAAAATTGTAAGTTTAATGGTTGGTATACTAGTGAAGATTTAACTGGTAAATGGGTAGACGGTACAGCTCTTAACGAAAACCTTACTTTATATGGTGCATGGGATTGTGGCACATCAATTACAGTACCAAATACAGCTGCTAGTATTTCATTAATTATTCTAGGTGTTGGTTTAGTTGTAATTATTGGTGGTGTAGCTATAATTATCTATCGTGATCAAAAGTTAAAAACTAGTAAAAAATAATTAATTTAATAATTTGAAAACTTAGCTTCGGCTAAGTTTTTTAATGTTTATTTGTGAAAAATAGTTTAGAAATGTTTTAAAATATGATACACTAATAAATAGAAAAGAAGGTGAGAGAATGTCAACTTATAATTTGTTACCTGCAGATACATATATTGTTAAAAATGCGACTATCTTAAATAATGAATCTCGCCTTGTCTTAATAAAACTTTATCAACCAATAATCGGCACAGTAGCCATTAATTTATATTTTACTTTATGGAGTAATTTAGATACTAGTCATATTATATCAACAGAATATACTCATCATAATTTAATGGCTAGTATGAGAGTAAAATTAGAAGATATTTTGGAAGCAAGAGAAAAGTTAGAGGCTATTGGTCTTTTAAAAACTTATTTGAAAAAGGGTAGTATAAATAATTATATTTATGAGCTATATTCTCCTTTGGAACCGGATGAGTTTATTGATAATCCTATTTTAGCAACTACTTTATCTAGTAATGTTGGGAAAGTTGAATATGATAAAATTTTAAGCTTTTTTAAAGTGCCGACTATTGATTTGAATGGTTATGAAGATATTAGTGCAATATTTGGTGAAACTTTTGAAGTTGCTGATGCCTTAGCTTTTACTGATACTAATGATATAAGAAAGGTTAAACAAGTTGATTTAGTTGTCGATGAAAAGATTGATTTGAATAGTTTACTTGGAATGATACCTAGTGAAATGTTGAATCATCGTTCGATTACGAAAGAGATTAAATCTTTAATTTATAAACTTGCCTATATATATAATTTAGATGAGAGCGAGTTGTCGGAATTAATTCGTAATTCAGTTAACGAAAAAAAAATTATCGATAAGAATTTATTGCGTAGTAATTGTCATAATTATTATACTTTTGAACATCAAAATACGGCCCCTTCTTTAGTTTATAAAAATCAACCGGACTATTTGCGCAAAAAGGTTGGCGATAATTCTAAGAAGGCTAAATTAATTTATACTTTTGAGACAACCTCACCTTATGATTTTTTAACTGGTAAAAATAAAGGTGTTAAGCCAAGTAAAAAAGATCTGGTTTTAATTGAAAATTTGATGGTTGATTATGATTTGACGCCTGGTGTTGTTAATGTGTTAATTGATTATGTGCTTAAAATAAATGATAATAAACTTACTAGAAATTTTATAATTACAATTGCTAATCAATGGAAACGAAGCAATATCAAGACTGTTGAAGAAGCGATGAATTTATGTAGAAAAGAAAATCAAGCTAAGAAAAAGCCCAGGGTTAAACCAGCAATAAAAAAAGAAGAAAAACCTGATTGGTTCGATAAAAATATAGAAGAAGATGCGGCAAGCAGTGATGATATAGCAGCTTTAGAAGCTACTTTAAAAGGTTTATAGGAGTGATTGATATGCAAAAAGTGTCTGATAAATTAAAATCTAATAATTTAGATAATTTATTAGAAGAAGCTTATGATGAAGCTTTAAAAGATGAAATTTTTAAAGAGTTTGTTAGTAAGTTAAAGATAAAAAGAGAAATACTCAAAAAATACACTTCACTTTTAGAAGAGAGTTCTAACGAGTATCACAATTGTAAAAATTGTCCAGGTTTAGCTGCTTGTCAAAATAAAATAACAGGTTATGCAAAATTACCTAAATTAAATGGTGGTAGTTTAGAGTTTGTTTATAAGCCGTGTAAGTATAAAAAAAAATTAGATAAAGAAGAAAAATTACATAGTAATACGATACTTTTTAATGTACCTAAGGAAATTAAAGAAGCATCATTTAAAAATATTTATAAAACTGATAAAAAAAGATATAGTACGATTTTATGGCTTACGGAGTTTATCAAGAAATACAAGCAGGACGTTCATCAAAAAGGTTTATATTTATGCGGTAATTTTGGTAGTGGTAAAACTTATTTGATTGCAGCTACTTTTAATGAACTTGCTAAAGACGGGGTTAAAAGTGCAATTGTTTTTTGGCCAGAGTTTTTGAATAGTTTAAAAGCATCATTTAATTCCGAGGTTAAGAGTGAGTTTAAAAATAAATATAATTATGTTAAAAAGGTGCCATTACTTTTAATTGATGATTTGGGTGCGGAAAGTGTAACGCCTTGGGCGAGAGATGAAATTTTATGTCCATTGCTTCAATATAGAATGGATGAGAAGTTACCAACATTTTTTACATCAAATTTAAATTTGGAAACATTAGAAAATCATTTGGCAATTACATCTAAAGGTGATGAAATTATTAAAGCTGGTAGAATTATTTCAAGAATTAAACAGCTTACAGAATATCAAGAATTAATAAGTAAAAATTTAAGGAAATAAGGTGATATAGTGGCTAGTATAGTTATTCATATGTGTGTAGCTAGCGAGATTAATAAACAAATTAAGGTTAAAAATTATAGTGAGTTTTTACTTGGTGCAATTGCTCCTGATATTTCGCGAGTTATCGGTTGGAGCCGTGATCTTTCCCATTTTATTGATCGGAAGCAAAACATTTATCCAGATATAAATAAGTTTTTAAAAAAGTATGGTAATAAATTAGATAACGATTTTATGCTTGGATATTTTGTACATTTATATACTGATTATTTATGGTTTAAATATTTTATTAGAGATATTAAGTATAAGGGTTTGATTACTTTGAGAGATGGCACTAAAATAGACTATGAAGAAAACACGTTTAGAAAACATTTATATAATGATTATACTGATTTAAATGTTAAATTATTAGATGAATATAATCTTGATTTATCACTATTTTATAATCCTGTTATAACACCTAATGTTAAGATGGATGAAATACCAATAGATAGACTGCAAGAATTAGTAGATGCATCTAGTGTGATAATTGAAAATTCTAAAAGTAAGAAAATCTATTTATTTGATATGACAAATATAAAAGAATTTGTTTTAGTAAGCTGTGATTTGATCATTAGTGAAATTTTGAAAAAGAAGGGTTGACAAAGCTATATACTGTGATAAAATATAGTTAAATGTGATGAAGAGGACATGATTATTAAAAGTAATTTTAAAGCGAGTCTAGGATGGTGGGAAGCTAGATAAATGATTTTAATAATTACTACCTTGAAGCAGGTTTTCGAAAGATTATTCCGGTTAGTTACCGTTATCTAATAAATTAAGTTATAAGGTAGGATGGTACCGCGTTTATACGCTCCTTGCAATATTTTTGTGAGGAGCTTTTTAATGGATAAGAAACAGGTACGAAAAAGTCATAGAATGGATATGGCACATTTTTTGCGAAATTATTATGGAGTAGATAATGAGAAGTTACTTTCAGAATTATGCAGTTTATCACATAAAGATCTTAAAAGGATTGCACCATTTTATGGAATTGAACTTGTGAGAACAAATTTTGATTTAGTTTCTGTGGATCAGGTGGCGATGGGATCAATTATTTTGGTTAATGATGCATTTAATAATCCTGCACCATATGTTAATCCTAGTAGAGCTTTGGCTTGGGGCCAAGAATTTGATACGGAACTCGATCAAACTTATATTAGTTCAGTTGTGGAGGAAATTAAATTTGATAAAAAAGGCAGACAAAAAAGTTTGCGAAGAATAATAAAATTAAAGAAGGATGGTAAAAATGATTGATATTAAAGAAGACGAAAGATTAAGTGTACTTAATCATAGTTGTGCACATTTAATGGCACAAGCTGTAAAACATTTATATCCAAATGCTAAATTTTGGGTAGGGCCAGTTATTTCAGAAGGATTTTACTATGATATTGATTTAGGTGATCATACTTTAACTGAAGATGATTTAGAAAAGATTTCTAAAGAGATGAAAAAAATTTCGAAAGACGGTAAACGTATTTACCGTGAAGAAATATCTAGAGAAGAGGCTTTAGAAAAGTTTAAAGATGATCCTTATAAGATTAGTATTATCAATGAACTTCCAGAAGATGAGGTTATAAGTTGTTATACTCAAGGTGATTTTACTGATTTATGCCGTGGACCACATGTAGATAGTGTTAAAGAGTGTAAGAATTTTAAATTGCTTAAGGTTTCTGGCGCTTATTATAAAGGTGATTCTAATAATAAAGTATTACAGAGAATTTATGGAGTTTGCTTTGACAGTAAAGAAGATTTAGAAAAACATTTAGCAGCTTTAGAAGATGCGAAGGAAAGAGATCATCGTAAGATAGGTAAAGAGCTCGATCTTTTTATGGGTCATGAACTTGTAGGACCAGGACTTCAAATGTGGCTTCCTAATGGAGCAATCGTTAGATATGAACTTGAAAAATATATTAAAGAAAAAGAAGTTAAACTAGGATATAATCATGTTTATACTCCATATTTAGCTTCTACCGAGTTATATAAGGTTAGTGGACATTGGGAACATTATAAAGATGATATGTTTCCAGCAATGAAGATGGATAATGAAGAGTTAGTTTTAAGACCAATGAACTGTCCGCATCATATGCTTATTTATAAACATAAGTTACATTCTTATCGTGATTTACCAATTCGAATTGGTGAACTTGCCCCCGACTTTAGGTATGAAGCTAGTGGAGCTGTTTGTGGACTCGAGAGAGTTCGTCAAATGTGTCAAAATGATGCTCATTTGTTTGTTAGACCAGATCAAATCAAAGAAGAGGTTTCAAATGTTGTTAATTTGATTTTGGATGTTTATAAAGATTTCAATATTACTGATTATGCATTTAGATTATCTTTAAGAGATAAAAACAATACAGAAAAGTATTTTGATGATGATGAAATGTGGGAAAAAGCTGAAAGTGAACTTAGAAAAGTTTTAACTGAACTTGGTATTGATTTTTATGAAGCTGAAGGTGAAGCGGCATTTTATGGACCTAAATTAGATGTACAAATTAAATCTGCTATTGGTCATGATGTGACACTTTCAACTTGTCAATTAGATTTCTTACTTCCTGAGAGATTTGATTTAACTTATATTGATGAGAATGGTCAAAAAGCAAGACCGGTAGTTATTCACAGAGCTATTTTAGGTACTTTTGATAGATTTATGGCCTTTTTGATTGAAGAGACTAAAGGAGCTTTTCCATTATGGCTTTCTCCTGTGCAAGTTAATATTATTCCAGTTAACAATGAATATCATTTGAAATATGCTAAAAAGGTTATGAAAGAAATATCTGATAAAAACATTAGAGTAGAACTTGATGATAGAGATGAAAAATTAAGTTATAAAATGCGTGAGAGTCAATCTCATAAGATTCCTTATACAATTATTATCGGTGATAAAGAAAAAGAAAATAAGACTGTAAGTTATCGTTTGTTTGGTCACAAGGAAACCGAAAATTTATCGTTAAAAGAATTTGAAAAGGTGCTCTTAGAACAAGTCAAAGAAAGAAGGTAGGCTATGTTAGGTGCAATTATTGGCGATTTAGCTGGTTCTGTTTATGAATATGATGAATTTAAAAGTGTAAAAAGGAATATTGATAGGCGAGTGGAAGTTTTAAAAAAGGATAATTTGATCGATAAAGATAGCTTTTATAGCGATGATACTATTTTAACAATTGCTATATTAGATGCTATTTTGGAAGGTAAATCTTATGAAGAGGTTTTAAGAGAATATGGATTAAAATACTATAAAGATGTACCTAATACTAAAGCTAATCATTTTAAATATATGTTTTCACCTGAATTTATTAAATGGTGTAAAGGTGAGATAGAGGGAAAAAGTATGGGTAATGGTGCTTTGATGAGAGTATCACCAATAGGCTATTTATTTAATGATTTAGATATAATTTATAAGGAGACTGAAAAGGCAACTATTCCTTCTCATGATTCGGCATTAGCTATTGTTTCAGCTAAAGCCTTGAATAATCTTATATATTTAGAAAGAAAAGGATATTCTAAAGAAAGTTTAAAGTTAAAGTTTTATCCTTTTAGTAAATCACTTGATAAAATAAGATTAACTAATAGTTTTGATAGTTCGTGTTTAGTATTTGATAATTGTTTAACTGCTTTTTTTGAGAGTAATTCATTTGAGGAAGCTATTCGTAATGCTGTATCTTTAGGTGGAGATACGGATACGATAGGTGCCATTACGGGGGCCATTGCAGAAGCTTATTATGGTGTACCTTTAGAACTTAAAGATCAAGCTCTAGAAAAATTACCAAATGATTTTGTTTTAAAACTTGAAAAGGGCTATCAAAAGGTAAAGAAATTATGATATAATAAAACACATAGAGGTGTTTTTATGATAAATACAAAGCTAACTCGGAAAGCTATGGTATTAGCGTATAATGCTCATAAAGAGCAATTTGATAAATCTAATGTCCCTTATATTTATCATCCTATTCATGTAGCTGAACAAATGGATAGTGAAGAGGCCTGCATTGTGGCTCTTTTGCATGATGTAGTTGAAGATACTGAGGTTACTTTTGATGATTTAAAAGAAGTTTTTCCAAAAGAAATTATTGAAGCTTTAAAATTATTAACTCATAGCAAAGGTGTTGATTATTTTACTTATATTGTTGCTATACGAGATAATGATATTGCTAGAAAGGTAAAAATAGCTGATTTAATTCATAATTCTGATACTACAAGATTAGATGAAGTTACTGAGAAGGATAGGATTAGGGTAGCAAAATATCAAGAGGCTTTGAAATTGCTAAAATAATATCTTTTTGTTTATGACTATTTGAATGTATGTGGTGAGTAACTTTATATTTTAGTGGGGGTTATTAATAGATGTATTATAAAAAGCACTTAGAGAAAAACAGGGGTAGTATAGGACTATCATTAGTTTGGAGGTAATTTATATGAGAGAATTTACAGAGCAAGAACAAGTAAGACGAGATAAAGTAAAGGATTTAATAGCAAAAGGAGTAAAGCCTTTTGGCTCTAGATTTGATGTGACATCTAATTCTAAAATAATTAAAGAAGAGCACGCTAATCAGAGTAAGGAAGAACTTGAAGAGTTAAAAGATCATGTTGTTATTGCCGGTAGAATAATGACTAAGAGAAGAAAAGGAAAAGCTGGTTTTTTCCATATTCAAGATAAATATGGTCAGATTCAAATATATATAGCAATCAACGAAGTTGGTGAAGAAGCTTATGATTTATTTAAATCTTCTGATATTGGTGATATTGTTGGAATTGAAGGATATGTATTTAGAACCAACACAGGAGAACTTAGTGTACATGCAACTAAATATACTCATTTAGTTAAAGCTTTAAGACCGCTTCCTGAAAAATATCATGGACTTACTGATGTTGAAGAAAGATATAGAAGAAGATATGTCGATTTAATTATGAATGAAGATGCGAGAAGAATTGCTTTTACTCGTCCAAAAATTATTAGAACAATACAACATTATTTAGATAGTTTAGGTTATACTGAAGTTGAAACTCCTATTTTAAATCCAATTTTAGGTGGGGCAGCGGCTAAACCATTTATTACTCATCATAATGCGTTGGATATGGATTTTTATTTAAGAATTGCGACTGAACTCCCACTTAAAAGATTACTTGTTGGAGGTATGGATGCGGTTTATGAAATAGGACGTATTTTCCGTAATGAAGGTGTTGATAGAAAGCATAATCCTGAATTTACATCAATCGAACTCTATAAAGCATATACCGATATGTATGGAATGATGGATATAGCTGAAGGTTTATTTAGTACAGTATGCATGGAAGTAAATGGAACTTATGATATTGAATATGCTGGTCATAAAATTTCTTTAAAACCTAAATATAAACGTATTCATATGGTTGATGCAATTAAAGAAGCTTGTGGAGTTGATTTTTGGAAAGAAATGACTTTAAATGAAGCTAAGGAGCTAGCTAAAGAATATGATGTTGAAGTTGAACCTCATTTTGAATTTGGTCATATTGTTAATGCTTTCTTTGAAAAGTTTGTCGAAGAGACTTTAATTGAACCAACATTTGTATATGGTCATCCAATTGAAATTAGTCCACTTGCTTTTAAGAGTGATGATCCAAGATACACTCAAAGATTTGAATTATTTATATGTGGTATGGAATTTGGAAATGCCTTTACTGAATTAAACGATCCGATGGATCAATATGAAAGATTTGAAAATCAATTGAAAGAAAGAGAACGTGGAAATGAAGAAGCTAATGAAATGGACATTGATTTTGTTGAGGCTTTGGAATACGGAATGCCACCTGCTGGGGGAATGGGCATAGGTATTGATAGACTAGTAATGCTCATGACTGGGGCAGAGACAATTAGAGAAGTGTTATTATTCCCACATATGAAGAATAAAAAGGATATGAATGTTAAAAAGACAGTTGTTAAATCAGTTAATTCATGTAATATTGATTTTTCAAAAGTAGAGATTGAACCATTATTTAAAGATTTTGTTGATTTCGAAACATTTTCTCAATCTGATTTCAGAGTAGTAAAAGTAAAAGAGTGTGAAGCAGTTGCTAAAAGTAAGAAACTTTTGAAATTTGTTTTAGATGATGGAACAGATCACGATAGAGTAATATTGAGTGGTATTCATGATTATTATGAACCTGATGAATTAGTTGGCAAAACATGTGTAGCTATTGTTAATTTACCAGCTAAAAAAATGATGGGTATTGATTCTGAGGGGATGCTTATTAGTGCTATCCATCAAGAAGAGGGACGTGAAAGGCTGAATTTATTAATGTTAGATGACCATATTCCTGCAGGTGCTAAATTATATTAATTTTTATAAATGACTTCATTAATTTGAAGTTTTTTTCTAAAATTTAATATTGAAAATAAATTAATTATTATGCTATGAGATAGTTGATTTATATTGTTAAAGTAAAGTATATCAAAAATATGATTTTCTTTTGTGGAAAAATAGTATATAATTGATATAGAAAGTAGGCGTTATATATGGAAAAGAATGGTTTTACTTTAATTGAAATATTAGCAGTTATTACTATTTTAGCAGTTATTGCTCTTATTACGACACCGATTATTTTTGGAGTTGTGGAAGATTCTAGAATGAATACGTTTACAAGAAGTGTTGAAGAGATGCGTAATGTAATTGATATGGACTATAATGAATATGGTCGAAGTGGCAAGGTTACATATAAGTATAGTAATAATAAGTTAGTATGTACTGGGTGTGATGGTGGAGATGATTTGGAACTCGACTTCACAGGTGAGATAGATGATGCTTCTGGAACTTTTTATAACAATGATGGTGAAATTACTTTAACAGTTGAAAATAATGTTTATAAAGCGACAGATAATGGTAGTGGAAAAGTTGTAACTGTAAAAAAATAGTAATAAAATAATTATCCCTTAATATAATTAAATAGAAATGTACTAGGAGGGATAATAATGATTAATAAAAGAAGTTTATGGTTTTTGACTTTATTTAGTTTGATTTTAGTGCTTAGTGTTTATTATATTACAATGCCAAGTGAACTTTTGATGGCAACTAATAATGGTGGCAGCGATGATACGGAAACTGTATCAGCAACTACAGAAAACGAAGAGAGTGCGGAACTTGTTGCTTTAAGAGTAGAATCTGAAGAGAAAATGCTAGATGAAATTACTGAATTAAAAGCTGTGCTTACAGATTCTAAGTCGACAACTGAAGAGAAAAATAAGGCTTTTGAGAGAATGCAGGAGTTAAATAAAAATAGAGGTACTGAAGAGTCTATAGAAAATAAAATAAAAGAAAAATTTAATTTAAAATCTTTTGTAAGTATTGATGAAACTAGTGTGACTGTGACAATTGATAGTACTAAACATGACAAGGAACTTGCGAATAAGATTATGCGTTCGGTTCAAGAGGAATTTGAAACATCTATGAGTATATCAGTTAAATTTCAAAAATGACTTTCTTTAAATGAAAGTTTTTTCTTTGGGTGATTTTCCTTTCACTTATAACCTTAGCGTGCATACAATAATATGAGTAAATATAAACCATCCCGCCTTAGGAAAGTGAGGGAATTTATGAAAAAGGGCATTTTAACTAAACGAGAGCGTGAGGTCTTTGAATTACTTATTCAAAATTATAGTACTAATGAAATTGCTGAGAAACTAAAAATTAGTGATAAAACTGTGCGAAATCATATTTCTAATGCGATGCAGAAGCTAGGCGTTAAGGGCCGCGCGGGAGCAGTTATCGAGTTACTTAGACTCGGGGAACTTTCACTATAAAAGGTCATAAATAAGGCCTTTTTTTCATATTCTTAAAATGGGTGATGGTATGCTGAAAAAAATATCAATTAGGAAAATTATTCTATCTTCTTTAGCTTTATTTGCGATGTTTTTAATTTATATAATTCCAGCTAATGAAAAGACTTTAGATATTAAAGAAGAACTCGAATATGTTAATACTAATGTCGAAAGCAGTCCAATATTTTTAATGGATCAAAATAGTTACATGGCTTTAACGAGTGTGGCTGTTAATGATACAAATATTGAAAATAAAGCAAAGCAGTTAATTAAGGTATTAACAATTGGTGGAATGGATAGTAAAATTCCTAGTGGTTTTAGTGCGATTATTCCGCCTAATACAGAAGTTTTAAGTTTGAGTTATGAAGATGGACTGATTAAAGTTGATTTTTCAAAAGATTTACTGGATGTTTCTGAAGAATTGGAAGAAAAAATGGTTGAGGCAATTGTTTATACTTTGACTTCTATCGAAGGTGTTGATAGGGTGATTATTTATGTGGAAGGGGATATACTTACTAAGTTACCAAAAACAAAAATTAATTTACCATCTACTTTAGATAAGACATTTGGAATTAATAAAGAATTCGATTTGACAAGTACAAAAGATATTACGGATGTAACGATTTATTATATTAATCAAATAAACGATAATTATTACTATGTACCGGTAACGAAGTATATTAATGATGACCGTGATAAGGCTAATATTATTATTGATGAGCTTTCTAGTAGTTTTGATTTTAATAAAAATTTAATGAGTTTTTTAAATGATGGAACTAAATTAGTATCAAGTATGGTTAAAGATGGTCAGATGCAGTTGAATTTTAATGAAGATATTTTGAATGATGCGGTTAGTGAAGATATATCAGAGGAAACTTTAGAGATGATTTCTTTATCGATAGGAGCTAATTATGATGTTAAAGAGGTTGTTTTTAATGTGGATGATAGAGAACTGTATAAGATTGCTTTAGAATGAATTTATTCATTCTTTTTTTGTAAAGTTGGTTATTTGGCAATATAAAACGACTTCTTTTTTACCTTTAGATATGTTAAAATTAAAATAGGTGAAGGTAATGAATAAAGCTTATACAAAAGATGTTGAAAAGATATATGAAGAGTTAAAAACTAATGTAAATGGACTTTCTAAAATTGAGGCTCAAAAAAGACTTGAACAATATGGAGAAAATGTTTTGATAGAGAAAAAGAGAAATAGTCTTTTTAAAATGATTTTAATGCAGCTAACGGATAAGATGATTATAATTTTGTTTATTGCTTCAATTTTATCTTTTATTTTAGGAGAGCAAGCTGAAGGTATAGTAATTTTAATTATTATTGTAATTAATACAGTAATAAGTATTATTCAGGAAAAGAAAGCTGCTGATGCGGTTGCAGCTTTAAGAAATATGAATGCGCCATCCGCAATGGTAATTAGAGATGATAAGGTGCAAACAATATTATCGAAAGAAGTTGTACCTGGTGATATTGTATATTTAGAAGCTGGTGGAATTGTACCAGCTGATGTTAGGTTAATTAGTGATAATGGTTTAATGATAGATGAGTCGGCTTTAACTGGTGAAAGTATTGCAGTATCTAAAGATGCGAAAGTTATTTTAAATGATAATTTGACTTTAGGTGATAGGCTGAATATGGCCTTTTCTGGAACTATTATTACTTATGGAACTGGTAAAGGTGTGGTCATTGGAACAGGAATGGATACTGAGGTTGGTAAGATTGCCAATATGCTGGAAAACACTGATGAGTTAGATACACCATTAAAACGTAAACTTGAAATGGTTGGTAAAACACTCAGTATTGTGGGAATTATAGTTAGTATTTTAATTTTCATAATCGGTTTTATGTATGGTAAAGATTTAGTATCATTACTTATGATTTCGATTTCTCTTGCAATTTCTGTAATTCCAGAAGGCTTGCCAGCCACGGCAACAATTGTTATGGCTTTAGGAGTTCAGAGAATGGCTAACAAAAATGCCTTAGTTAAAAAACTTCCGGCAGTTGAAACTTTAGGAAGTGCGAGTGTGATATGTACTGATAAAACTGGTACTTTAACGCAAAATAAAATGACAGTGGTTGATGCTTTATTTTATGATGAACTTGTTTTAGATAAAAAAGGTGCGGTTCCAATCGATTTTCTTTTAGGATGCAGAAATTGTAATAATGCTTCTTTAAATGAAAGCGGAGTTGGCGACCCAACAGAAATTGCTTTACTTGAATATGTTAAAAAGGAAAATTTAAATTTATTTAATCAAAAGTTTAACCGAATATATGAACAACCTTTTGATTCTGATAGAAAAAGAATGTCGGTAGTATGTGAGGTTAATGGGAAGAAGAATTGTTATACTAAAGGAGCTTTAGAAGAATTATTGGATTTGTGTCCATATATTTTAAAAAATGGTGAAGTCATAGATTTAACGGATGATATTAAAAGTGAAATTTTAGTTAAATGCGAAAATTTATCATCTAAAGCATATAGAATTTTAGGGTTTGCTGAAAGGACAATTGATTTTATGCCAAGTGAAGGTGATGATATTGAAAATAATTTAATCTTTATTGGTATATCTTGTATGATTGATCCACCTAGGGCTGAAGTGATGGAGTCTATTAAAACTTTTAAAAATGCAGGAATAAAAGTTGTTATGATTACTGGTGATCATAAGTTGACGGCGGTGGCAATTGCGAAGGAACTTGGCATTTTTAATGATGGTGATATTGCAATGACTGGCGAGGAGTTACATAAACTAAGTGAAGAAGAATTGATTTCTATGGCTCCACAGATTACTGTGTTTGCGAGAGTGGCGCCTGAGGATAAGCTTAGGATTGTCGGTGCTTATAAAGCTAATGGTGAAGTTGTAGCTATGACAGGTGATGGAGTAAATGATTCGCCGGCTTTAAAAGCAGCAGATATTGGGGTTGCTATGGGAAAAGTAGGAACTGACGTTGCTAAAAATGCAGCTGATATGTTACTTTTAGATGATAATTTTACGACGATTGAAGTGGCGGTTCGTGAAGGAAGAAGAGTTTATAGTAATATTCAAAAAGTAATTCAATTTTTACTTTCGGGTAATATTGCCGAGGTATTGGTGGTTTTCTTTTCAACTGTATTTAATTTATCAGTACCTATTTTAGCGGTTCATATTTTGTTTATTAATTTAGTAACTGATACGCTTCCAGCTTTAGCTTTAGGGGTTGATCCAGAAAATCCAGATGATATGAAGAAGAAACCGGTTAAGGAAGGCAGTTTGTTTGAAAAAGGTTTAGTTACAAGAGTAATATTTTATGGAATATTAATTTCTATTATTTCATTAGTAGCTTATGTAATAGGAGCGCAAACTAGTTATAAAGACGGTGTGACAATGGCCTTTTTAGTTTTGTGTTTATCACAAATTGTACATGCATTAAATCAGCACTCTTCTACATTGTCAATATTTTCTAAAAAGCATCCGAAAAATAAATATTTATATTTAGCGATGTTATCTTCATTTGTGATTTTGATGTTGGTGGTATTTATAAATCCGGTAGCTAATTTCTTTTCACTTGTTAGTTTAAGTTTGAGTGAATGGGTAATTGTTGCTTTACTTTCTTTAATACCGCTTGTTATTTTAGAAATTATTAAATTAATTAGAAATATATAGTTTGCGTTTTTATTGTAAACATTTTATAATTAATATAAGAATAGGGGGAAGTAATCGATGGAAGATATAACGAGAAAGATAGAACTTTTAGATAAATATTTTAGAGCAGCTAATTATATATCAGCTTGTCAACTTTATTTACTTGATAATCCGCTTTTAAAAAGAAAGTTAGAAAAGACTGATTTAAAGAAAAAAATAGTTGGACATTGGGGAACTGTTCCTTCACAAAATTTTATATATGCACATTTGAATAGACTGATTAAAGACAATAAATTAAATATGATTTATATCTCTGGACCTGGGCATGGAGGAAATAGTCCGCTTGCTAATGTATATTTGGAAGGGACTTATAGTGAGATATATAAAGATATTACTTTAGATGAAGATGGTTTAAAGAAATTATTTAAACAATTTTCTTTTCCTGGTGGTGTACCTAGTCATGCGGCGCCAGAGACACCGGGTTCAATTAATGAAGGTGGGGAACTTGGCTATTCTCTAGCTCATGCTTTTGGAGCGGTTTTGGATAATCCTAATTTAATTGTAGCCACAGTTATTGGTGATGGCGAGGCGGAAACGGGGCCACTTGCGACTTCTTGGAATGGTAATAAGTTTATTAATTCAAAAACAGATGGGGTAGTACTACCGATTTTAAATTTAAATGGTTATAAAATTAGTAATCCAACAGTGTTTGGCAGAATGAGTGAGAAGGAACTAGGAAGTTATTTTAGTGGTCTTGGTTGGCACCCTTATTTAGTTGAAGATAGGGATATTAAAACATTACATAAAAAAATGTATTATACTTTAGATAGGGTATTTGAAGAAATTAAAGCTATTAAGGATGGTAAATTTAAAGGTAAAGCTATGTATCCGATGATTATTTTGAAAACACCCAAAGGTTTTACGGGTCCAGAAGTAGTCGATGGAAAACAGATTGCGGGAACATTTAGAGCTCATCAAGTACCAATTCAACCTGATAGTGATGAGCACCTTACACAAATAGAAAAGTGGCTTAGAAGTTATAAACCAGAAGAGTTATTTGATGAAAATGGTCATTTAAATAAAGAAATTTATGAAATTATTCCTGAAGGTAAATACCGAATGGGTGCTAATCCTAATGCTAATGGTGGCTTACTTAGAAGAATTATTAAGTTACCTGATGTGAATGAATTGGAAGTTAAGTTTGATAAAAAAGGTGAATTTAAAACACAAGATATGTTAGAGGTTAGTAAATATATTAGAGATGTTTATAAACTTAATGATAATTTTAGATTATTTTCACCTGATGAAGCGATGAGTAATAGACTTTATGAAATGTTTGAGGTGACTAACCGTGATTGGCAAGAAGAGATTAGAGATACTGATGAATACTTGAGTGAAGATGGTAAAATTATCGATAGTTATTTATCAGAACATTTTTGCGAAGGTTTACTTGAAGGTTATTTATTAACTGGCCGTCATGGTGTGTTTGTCAGTTATGAGGCGTTTATTAGAGTTATCGATTCGATGGCTGGTCAGCACGCGAAATGGCTTAAGGTATGTCAAAATTTAAAATGGCGAAGAGATATTTCTTCATTAAACTATATTTTAACTTCTAATGTTTGGCAGCAAGATCATAATGGATATACGCATCAAGATCCAGGATTTTTAAATCACATGGCTACGAAAAAAGATAGTGTTGTTAGAATGTATTTGCCAGCTGATGCGAACAGTTTAATTACTTGTTTTGATGAATGCATGAAAAGTAAAAATCAAATTAATATAATGGTAGCCTCTAAGCATCCTAGTTTACAGTGGCTTAGTATGAAGGAAGCTAAAGAAGAATTTGATAAAGGTTTAGCTATTTGGAAGTGGGCTAGTGATGATAAGGATCCAGATATTGTCATAGTATCTATTGGTGATTGTCCAACTTTAGAGGCATTGGCGGCAACTAAAATTTTAAAAGAAAAGTTTCCTAATTTAAAAATTAGATTTATCAATGTTTTAGATTTGATGTGTCTTAAAAAATCTTCAGAATATTCTAAATCTTTAAGTGATGAAGAATATGATAAATTATTTACAAAAGATAAACCTATTTTAGTAGCCTTCCATGGTTATCCATCACTTATTTATGAATTTACTTATTTTAGACATAATAAAAATATGGTGGTTCATGGTTATGAAGAAGAAGGAACAATTACAACACCTTTTGATATGCGAGTTTTAAATAAAATTGACCGTTTTCATTTGGTGATTGAGACCATTAAACAATTAGATTTAGGGGATGACGGTCAAAGGGTTATTTTAGAGATGGAAGAAAAATTAAGGAAACATCATGATTATATTAGAGAAAATGGTGTAGATATGCCAGAAGTGGCAGAGTGGAAATGGTGATTTGGCCATTTTCTTTTTTTCATGTATAATATATTTGGTGATTGATATGGCTGGTCAAGTAAATAGATATAAACTTGTTTATCATTATTATAATGGGAATAAAAAAATATTTGGTTTAGATTTTGAAGATGGTACGCACCGTGACAAATTTGCCCTGACAGAAATTGATGCTTTTACTTCTAATTTTTCTAATGAAGAAGAACTTACAAAAGCACTTAGTTTGGTTTTTTCTGGGTATGAAAATGGTTATTTTACAATTGAATATAATAGTGGTGGACGTTTAAGTTCTTTGGAACTGGTGTTTAATGATTTGCCATTTATTAGGAAACTGGCAACAGAAAACCTTCAAGGAACGGTAATTCCTAAAAGTAGTATCACAGCTTATATGAATAATTTTTTAGATAAAATAGAAAGTGATCCGGAATTTTTAAATTTCATTTCAGCGCATAGATATACTAATCAATATTTTAGAAATGCTTTAAGTTATTATTTGATGCTTAAAAATTCTGATGAGAAGGATGCTGGAGAGGAACTTTGGCGAGCTAAAGCAAATTTGATTAAAGAGTTTAAACGTTATAAAACGGTTAGGGGATTAGAAGTTGGAAGACATAATTATGAACTTTTAAAACAAAATAAAAAGATTGCAAGAAATCCTTCGGAACTCACAGAATTAGAGAGAGCAGAAATGGAATATAATTTAAATCATCCGAAGAAAGTAAAAAAAAGAATTAGACCTAAAAAAAATGATGTAATGGATGGTCAATTATTACTTTTTGATCCAGATCTTTATACAGAAAATAAAAAAGGAAAAACTAGATAACGGTTTTTCCTTTTTGTATTTCAAATAAATCTTTGATATCAATATTTAAGGCATCGGCAATTCTACCAATAATTATAAGTGTAAAGTATTTGTATGGTTTTGCACTTTCAATTTGGGAAATATAGTGCATACTAACGCCAATCATATCAGCTAATTCTTGTTGGGTTAAACCGGCTATTTTTCGGTATTTTTTAATGTTTTTTCTTACAATATCATAATAATAATAGTCATCATGAAACTTAATTTTATTATCCATTTGCTATCACCTAATACTATTATTTCAAACTGTGAGTGATAATTATATGCGCTGGTAGTTCGAATTTTGTGGTATAATGAAAATAACGATAGGAATATTATAAAATGCAATAAATTCCTATTAGTGATTTATGAATAAAATGTTGTTATTCATTCATAACAAAAAAATAGTAAAGGAGTAAGGAAAATGAGAAGAAAATTTAGTAGTACCCAGCGTAATTATATAATAGCTGGATTATGTATGATATTAGTAATAATGGGAGTAGGTTATGCGGCCTTTCAATCACAATTAAAAATATCGGGAACATCTAATATAACAAGTAATTGGAGTGTAAAAATAACCAATATAGAAAGTAAGGTTGTAAGTGGCGCACCTACTGATGCCCAAAGCCCAAGCTATACTGATACAACGGCAACCTTTAAAACAAGACTAACAAGTCCAGGAGATACGATGCAGTATGATGTAACAGTATCCAAACAAATACTGAACAATGTGGCAATTTAGGTATAAATAATACAAATAGCACAACATGTTTAAAAACAAATTGGATGTATAATATAGCACCATCAATGGAAGATTTATATACAATTTTATGGACAATTTCGCCTGATATAAACAACAGTACTTTGGTTTATACTGTGGATGGGGGTGATGGAATGGTTGGTAGTTCTTTATCTAGTGGTGGAATTAGTTACTGTGACGGCGTTTCCCCAGTTCTCTATCTAAGTTCTGACATCACCTTAATAGGAGAGGGAACAGAAAGTAATCCATATGTGATAACAAATTAAAATATAGTATGAAACAAGTAAGCTTTAAAAAGTTTATTTGTTTTTTGTTATTTGTGACTTTCTAAGTTTTTACAAGTAGTTTTTGTAAATTTCTTAAAAAGTTGTGATTTTGCCTGAAACTGTAGTTTACACCACGCCTTAAAACACCAAAAGTGATTATTTTTTTTAAAATTTTGGTGTTAAAAAGTTGATATATTTTAAATAAAATGCTAAACTAATTTTGGGTTGAGTTATTTATGCACAACGCATAAATAATTCTAATTAATTTAGTGGAACAGGCAGTTAAACAAGCATAGTAATGTTTACCTTCCTGTTTTTTCTTTTGATAATAAACATAAATTGGATTTTCTTTATCACATTTAGCTGATATAGTTACAATGTTTCTACTGCAATTAAATAATATTTTTCTAGCATATCTATTTCCACGTTTAGAAATAGGTCCATGATAGTTTATACTTTTTCCAGATTTAACTATTGTAGGATCTAATCCACAACTTGCGTTGATTTGCTTAACATTATTAAAACGAGTAATATCTTTTAATTCGGCAATAATTAATGCTGCAGATAAATATCCAATACCAAATATAGATGCAATATTATTAAAAATTTTAGTTTGCTTAGCAAGTTCAATCATTTGACTTTTAATATTTTCTTTTTGTTCAGTTAACTCAATAATTATTTCTACTAATTGTTTTAGATTATCAACATCCTTAGAATTTTCATTAACTCCAGAATATGAGTTCTGTGCATATTCTTTAATAGTATTAGCTTTTCTTTTGTAATAATTAAGATGTCTATTATTAGTATTAGCCATATTATAAGCGAGTGCATCAACACGTTTATTTTTAATAATATAAGCATGAGGAAATTCTTTTATAAAGTTTAAAGCGGTTATTTCATATATACTTCCATTTTTAAAGCATAGTTCATATTCTGGAAAGCATAAATGTAATAATTCTTTATAACGATTTTTATGTCTAGTTAGCCCCTCATCTAAATGGTGATATTGTCTAGATAATTCATTTAGATTAGCATAAATTTCATCTTCAGTATAATTTCTATCTGGAATATTTCCTTTCCAAAATAAACTAGTTAATTTAATGCAGTCTTGTTTATCAGTTTTAGTTTTTCTGATAGTGTTAGTAATTTCTTTACCAATAAGAGGATTAAAGACAATAACATGATAATTATTTTCTTTAAAAAATCTTTCTGGTGCTTTGTGATAAATACTAGTTGCTTCCATAACGACAGTTAAGTTATCTTTGATATTTAATTTTGTAATATTAGAATCTATTAATTCGAAATTAGACTTATTATGAGTGTATTCTATTGGTTCTAATAATACTTCACCAACATTTGAAGACAACATATACATACTTTTACCTTTGGCAACATCAAGTACTAAAGCATACTTCATATAATACTTCCTTTCCTAGTTTGACTCTTAGAGCTTAAAATTATCTCATCATGCTGGTTATATGGATACGAGACCCCACTTTCTAAGACTAGATTAATAATAAGATAAGAGACGGGCAGTCACAAATATGGATTCATAGACCCTTGGTATACTCTGCCCAAACTCAAACGCATATTTTTTATTCTTTCTTATAAGAAGGAATAAAAAATATTCTATCATAAATCAAAGAGATTTCTCTCATTAATTTACATCTTGAATTATACATGGTATACTTAATAATAGGTGATGGTATGAAAAATACTTACAAGTTTTTGGATTATTTAAAATACGAAAAAGGTTTTTCTGATCATACAATTAGAAATTATGAAATTGATTTAAAAGAGTTTTATGATTTTGCGAGTGATGAAAAAGTAGATATTGAACTGGTTAGAAAATATTTAAGAAAATTATATGAAAAAAAATATAGCAGCCGAACAATATCTAGAAAAGTAAGTTCTTTAAAAAGTTATTTTAAATATTTAGAAAGTGAAGGAGTTATTAAAGATAACTTTATGAGATTAATTAGTAATCCAAAAATTGAGAAGACATTACCTAATTATTTAAATTATGATGATTTAGAAAGATTATTAAATTATCCTGATACTAGTAACAAATATGGTTTAAGAGATGCTTTGATATTAGAGATGCTTTATTCTAGTGGAGTTAGAGTTAGTGAACTAGCGAATATGAAGTTAAAAGATATCAATTTTAAAGAAAGAAAAATATTAATATTAGGTAAGGGTAACAAGGAAAGATATGTTTATTATGGAAGTAAGTGTGAAAAGTTACTTGATAAATATTTAAAGATAGATCACAGAGATAGTCCTTATTTATTTATTGGTAAAAAAAATGAAAAATTAAATGAAAGAGAAATTAGAAGTATTGTTACTGAAGCTGCTAAAAAAGCAGGAATTGAAGTGCATGTTTCGCCGCATACTTTAAGGCATACTTATGCGACGCATATGCTTAATGATGGAGCTGATTTAAAAAGTGTTGGTGATTTACTTGGGCATGAGAGTTTATCGACGACACAGATATATACTCATGTTTCTAATGAAAGATTAAGGCAGGTTTATTTGAGTGCTCATCCTCGAGCTCATAAGAATTAAAAGGAGGCTATTTTGATGAAAAAATATGTTTATTTATTTGATGAAGGAAATAAGAATTTAAGAAATTTATTAGGTGGTAAAGGGGCTAATCTAGCAGAAATGACTAATATGGGACTACCGGTTCCATGCGGTCTTACAGTAACAACGGAAGCTTGCAATTTATATTTTAGTGATGGTGAGCTTTTAAATGAAGATGTACAAAAACAAATTTTAAAAGGAATTAAAAGAATTGAAGAGAAAACAGGTAAAAAAATAGGTGATATTAATAATCCATTACTTTTATCAGTTAGAAGTGGTTCGCCAATTAGTATGCCAGGAATGATGGATACGATTTTAAATTTAGGTTTAAATGATAAGATTGCTAAAGCGTTAGCTAAGGATGAGGATAGCAAAAGATTTATTTATGATTCTTACCGAAGACTTATTATGATGTTTGCTGATGTGGTTAAAGGAAAAGGTAAAGATAAGTTTGAAGAATATTTAACTAAATATAAAGAAAATAAAGGGATTAAAAATGATTTAGAATTAACAGCTAATGATATGGTACTACTTACAGAAACTTTTAAAGATTTATATAAAAAATTAGTTAAAGAAGAATTTCCAGAGGAACCATTACTTCAGCTTATGCAGGCGGTAACGGCGGTATTTAGATCATGGCACAACAAAAGAGCAGAAGTATATAGACAGATGAATAATATTCCAGATACTTTAGGAACAGCAGTTAATGTGCAAGAGATGGTATATGGTAATTTATCAGAATCATCTTTAACAGGAGTTGCTTTTTCAAGAAATCCGGCCAATGGTGAGGATAAGCTTTATGGGGAGTATTTAGTTAAGGCTCAGGGTGAAGATATAGTAGCTGGGGTTAGGACGCCACTTTCTATTGATAATTTAGAGAAAGAAAATCCAAAAATATATAAGGAATTAAAAGGTTATAGTAAACTTTTGGAAAAGCATTATAAAGATATGCAGGATATGGAGTTTACGGTAGAAAATGGTAAACTTTATATGTTACAAACGAGAAATGGTAAGAGGACGCCGGTGGCTAGTTTGAATATCGCCATAGATATGGCTAATGAAAAATTAATTACTCAAAAAGAAGCCCTTATGAGACTTGATCCAAAAGAGATAAGTGGTATGCTGCACAAGAGTTTTGATGTGAATGTTTTGTCTAAAATGAAACCAATTACTAAAGGTTTACCGGCATCACCAGGAGCGGTTTCTGGCCAAATTTGTTTCAATACTGATGAGGTTAAAGAAAAGTTTGATAAAAAAATCCCAACTATTTTAGTTAGAGAAGAAACATCACCTGAAGATATCGAGGCTATGAAATATGCGAGCGGTATTTTAACGGTTAGAGGTGGTATGACTTCACATGCGGCTGTGGTTGCTAGAGGTATTGGTAAGTGCTGTATCAGTGGATGTGAAAATGCTGTAGTTGATGAAAAGAAAAAGATTATGACTATTAATGGCAAACAGTATGGTAGTAATGATTATTTATCTTTAGATGGAACAACTGGTAATGTTTATGAAGGAATTATCGAAACAACCAATTCTAATTTGAGTGATAATTTCTTAACGATGCTAAAGTGGGCTAAAAAATATAAAAAGCTTGGAGTTAGAGCAAATGCGGATATAGCTCAAGATGCGAAAGTAGCTTTTGATTTTGGAGCTGAAGGTATTGGTCTATGTAGGACTGAGCACATGTTTTTTGAAAAAGATAAGATTTTTGCGATTAGAAAGATGATTGTCGCTCCAACTGAAGAAGAGAGAATTAATGCTTTGACAGTTTTACTTAAAATGCAGGAAAAAGATTTTGAAGGTTTATTTAAAGCAGCTAATGGTAAAATACTTACGATTAGATATTTGGATCCGCCATTACACGAGTTTTTACCTAAAACAGAAGATGAAGTTAAGGAACTAGCTAATAGTTTAAATATGACGGTTTCAGCTTTACACAAGAAGATTGATTCTTTAAAAGAGTTTAATCCAATGATGGGACTTCGTGGATGTAGGCTTTCTATTGTTTATCCAGAGATTGCGGTGATGCAGACAACAGCGATATTTAAGGCGGCTAAAAAAGTAATGAAACAAGGAATAGAAGTAAAACCGGAGATTATGATTCCTTTAATTGGTGATGTGGCTGAGCTTAAATATTTGAAAGATATTATTTTAAATGTGGCTGAAAGGTTAAATAAGGATAGTGCGATTAAATATAAAATTGGGACAATGATTGAGGTTCCAAGAAGTGTTATCCAAGCTGATGAGATTGCTAAACAAGCTGATTTCTTTAGCTTTGGAACGAATGATTTAACACAGATGACGTTTGGTTTTTCTAGAGATGATGCAGGTGCATTTATCAATGATTATTATCAAAAGGGAATTCTTAAGTTTGATCCATTTAAGACAATTGATAAAGAAGGTGTTGGTAAGCTTATGATGGTAGCTATTAAACTTGCTAAAGCATCTAATAAGAAAATAGAACTTGGTGTTTGTGGTGAACATGGTGGTGATGAAGAGAGTGTTAAATTCTTTAATAAGATAGGTCTTGATTATGTTTCATGTTCGCCATATAGAGTTCCAGTTGCTATTTTAGCAGCAGCACAAGCAGAAATAGATAAAGAAGAAAAATAAGTTTATGAGAACTTTATCATTAATGATAGAGTTTTCTTTTGTAATGTGCTAAAATGTTTTTGGAGTTACTATTCAAAATTAAATGAATTTAGAAGTATAAGGTGGTTTTAAATATGACAATTAATGAAGTAGTTTTTATAGATAGTTTACCAAAGCTTGATTTGCATGGATTTGATAGAGAAAGCGCGAGAGTAGCTATTAATGATTTTATTTTAGATAATAAGAAAATGAGAAATGAAGTAGTTTTAATTGTTCATGGCATTGGAACGGGCATTATAAGAGAAGCATGCATAAAAACTTTAAGTCATAATAAGGATGTTATCGAGTTCAAAAGTGCTTATGGAAATAGAGGATGTATGCTTGTGCAGATTAAATTATAAGGATATTGAATATATCTTTTTTTGTGGTTTTTTGGTGTTTGATAGAGTATAATAGATTTATATTGGTGAGGGGATTTCTTATGAATGATAAACAAGAATTTCATAATAAGTGGATTTATCCCGGTTATGATGATGTGATTAAAAAAATAGATGATGAAAAGAAAAAGTTTTGTTTATTTGAAAAGGATTATAATAATAAGAAAAAAGTGTTGTTGAAAGAATATAGGCAAGATGATTTTATTCATCTAATAAATTTAAAAAGAGATTATTTTACTGGTTTAATTAAAAGATTAATTAAATTTTTTCCGCAATTTGATAGTATTCCATATACCGTTTTTTATCATGGAAGTTATGGCAGAGGAATTTCAAGATATGGTAGTGATATGGATTTAAATATATTATTTGATAATGATTTTGTTGATATAATGAAGCCTATTAACGAACTTATTTGTGCGATGATCTATCAGATTGTTGGTTTTAAAGGGCGCGATAAAATACATAATATTATGGTTAATGTGCCACCTTTAAAGAATGTAAAATATAATTTTGATGATGGTAATCATTATAAGGTTGTATTTTTAGATGGTAAAGTTTTGAATTACTATTCAAGAAATTATTTTGAAGGTGATATGACTAAAATTCAAAATGCGCCTAATTCGTTTGAAGATTTTAGAAAATACATTTTAAACCACTGTAATGGTGAAGAATGTTTTGAATGGGCTTATAGTTTTAGGTATATTGCTTCGAATTATCCTGATTATAACTTAGATGAAGTGGTGAATGATGCGGATAATAAAATTAAAAGAGTTAGAAATATTTATGTAAAAACGTTAGAATTAATAGATAAAATGATAAAAGATATTCAAGAATATAGTTTTGATTTCGATGAGATTTCAATTGCCAAATTAAATAAAGATTGTAAGGTTCGAATGTTAGGTTTTATGTATAATTCTTTGGCTTTAGTGAGACGATGTTTAGTAATTAATGGGTTTGATATGGGGGTTTTTGATATTCCAAAATTGTTAGAAAGTGAAGCTTTGAAGAAATATATAAATCAAGATATGATAGATAAGTTAAAAGACGTTTTATATTATTACAATTGGAACTTAGCTAGATTAGAAGAGTTTATGATAGAAAACGGTTATAATTTCAGTTCAAGAGAACCTTCTAGTATTAGTAAAAAAGTTTTAGATGATGGCTATCAAAAGATGTATGGCACGGATTTTTCTTCCTTGCAAGATAGCCTCATTTTGCAAGTTAAGGAAATATTGCTTATAATATTAAATAAATTTAGGGATGAGGAGATGAAACATGTATAGTTTACTCTTTAGTGATTTTCCAAAAGGAGTAGTAAATCATTATTTAGATATAAAAAAATATATCAAAGATAGCTATAAGGTTGCAGTTTTACCATGGGCCTTTCCAGTGGAGTTAGATGCCGAAAGGTTTGAAAATGAATATTTTTCTAAAGATACTAATAGATATCAAAGATATATTGGAGCTTTAAAAAAATTAGGTATTAAAGACGAAAATATTATTATTTGTAATTGTTATAAAGATGATAGAGATAAACTTTTAAAGATTTTAGAAGATGTAGATGTGATTTTCTTACCTGGTGGTAATCCAGAGATGATGTATCAGAAAATAGTTCATAGTGCTGAGTTACTTTATGTATTAAAACACACTAAAAAAATAGTAATCGGCGAGAGTGCGGGGACTGAATTACAACTAAAAAGATATTTTATTACGGCAAAAAATAATTATTATAAATACTTTGCTTTTTATGATGGTTTAGGGTTGCTTGACGATCCATTTTATATGGATGTACATACAATTAATAATAAAAATTATTTAAACAAATTGCAAAAAATAGCG
Organism: Candidatus Coprosoma sp.; assembly: GCA_963928595.1. Taxonomy (GTDB): domain Bacteria; phylum Bacillota_I; class Bacilli_A; order RF39; family UBA660; genus Coprosoma. The sequence continues at coordinate 44,376 of CAWVFK010000034.1, forward strand.
GATGAAAAGGGAAAAGATGTTTATGCGATATATGATGGGGGAGTAATTATATATAACCGTGACAGTTTAAAGATGTGTGTTTTAGATCCAGTTAAAAAATTTTCTCCAAAGAAATCTGAAAGGATAAGTGGTTGACTATGGAAGATTTGGTAATTAGTACTTTGCCAATTAAACCGAGAAAAAATCCAATTGTCGGAATGGCTATTTCACCGGTGATTGTCGAACTTTTGGGTAAGAAGTTAAAAATTCAAAAAAATTTGGCTATTAATCTATTACATTCGTATAATGATTTGTCTTCACTATTAGATTATAATGTTAATTATTTTGGTAATTATGGTTTAGAGTTTGATAAACTTATTTTAGATAGTGAAAATGTAGATAAGTTACTTAAAGGAGTAGAAAAACTTATTAATGCGGGATTTATTGTAAGTGAGCAAACTGAAAAATACATGTGTGATTGTGGTTTTGTCGATGTGCCAGTAACGGCGGTTAGTAATCATAGTGATGGAAAAATATACCACATGAAAGATGGAAAATTAATTTGTAATCATTGTCACACGGCATGTAAAAAATATAAGGAAAATAGTTTAGTGTTTGATTTAAAATCACAAGATTTTTCTCATGATATTCATATGTTTCCGTTTTTTGAAAAGAAAGATATTATGACTTTTGATAGAAATGAAAATATAAACTTTCATTTAATATCTAAAGCTAGAGATACAGGTTATCAGGTAATGTGCGGAGGAGAAAAATATAATGTAGATATCGATGCACTTTGGATGAATTTCCCACAAATTTACGATCAAGAAAGACAGATATATGTAGCTAGTAATCATCAATTATATCCAATATATGTGATGAATTTAATCAATAATGCACTTAATGAAAAGGAAGTATTTTATATTTTAAATCCTTATTTAGGTAAAAGCGATAATTTAAGGCCTGATGTTGAAAAACTTCATGAGAGAAGTCCGATTTATGCGAAACTCGCAATTATTAGTTCACTTAGATGGAAGAAGAAAGATTGTACTTGGGATAATTCGGTTTTAAGAGGTTTAAGTAAATACGATGAAGACATTTTAAAACAGTTATATGATGAAATGACTTTGGATGGCTTTGATGAGGATAATTTTGAGAAAGATTTAGGACAATTTTTAAATTATGATACGACGATTCAGCACAATATGAATACGATAAAAAGGTTAGTAAAAACTAGAAATTTACATAATTAATGATTGACAAATTGTAAGGACGTTCATGTCCTTTTATTTTTGGAAAATTGTTACCTTTGTTTGACTTTTTGATATAATTGTGTTATTATAACTACCATATCTGAAAGGGGGAAGAGGGTATGTATGAAGAGGAAGGTAATGAGAGACATCAAACACTAAAAGGTATTTTTGTAAAAATAGTTTTAGTAGTTTTATTAATATTTGTATTAATGATGTTATTTCCAACTAAAGGATTTGTTACTAAATATGTTGATGAGAAAGTATCAGAAACTGGTGGAATAGATAATTTTAATAATAATTTACTTGCCATGGCAACTGCTGGGAGTGGTTATTTTACAGCATCTAGACTTCCTAAAGAAACTGGTGATACGGTTAAAATGACTTTAGGTGAGATGTATGATAATAAATTACTTGTTAAGTTTTCTGATAGTAATAATAGAGTGTGTGATAATAAAAAATCTTATATAGAAGTTACTAAGGAAGATGACGAATATACAATGAAGGTTAATTTATCATGTACTGATAAAGAAGATTATATAATGCTTCATATGGGACTTGATGGAACACAATTTCCCAGTACCAGCACCGCAAGGTGCGAGTTCGTAAGAAATCTTGATGAAACTTGGGCATATGGAAAGTGGTCAAGTTGGAGTACTAAGAAAATAACGGAAACTAGTACAAATCAAGTACAGACAAAAGTAAGCAAAGTTCAAACAGGAACACAAAGAGTTGCACATAATAGTGTTGCGAAAAAGAGTGCTGTTAAGGTTATTTATAATGGGCTAACTAAATATATTTGTGCATCTAGTTATGATAATGCTGGAACATATGATAATATGGTGACATGTACGAAAACTGTGACAACTTATACAAATGAGCCAGTTTATAAAAAAGTTACTTATTATAGATCTCGCAGTAAAACGTTGAGTAGTGGAGTGGATACTAAATGGTCAAGTTGTGATGATACTTCACTTATAGAACAAGGATATGTTAAGACGGGAAATGAAAGCTAGGTAGTACCTAGTTTTCTTTGACTTTTGAAAGATGCCAAGTGCTTGTCAAATTTTATCTAATATGTGTTTAAGGTTTGATTTATGGTTTTATATATGATACTATAATAATAGTAGAGTACGCCACATAGGAAGGAATGACAGCCATGGAAAAATACGTTTTTGGTTATCAAAATGAGAATGAGTTTAAGAAGTTAGAAAGCGCTTTAAAGAAGTATAACATGCTAGCTTTTAAAAAGCTCTATTTTGAGTATTACCCTAAGATTAAAGCTGGGGAGTTTTTAGGTACTGTAGTGGCGACTGAAGGAAATTTAAGAAAATATGAAGTTAATTTGCCGACTGATGCTTTGTTTGCCAAAGTACATGGTGAGGTTAAACTTCATTATGAAGTGAATGACGATAGTAAAAGCGTGACTTTAGTAACTTTATCGCCTGAGGATATTTTAAGCGAAGGTCATCAATCTGAACTTGTTACTTATAAGGGTGTAATGCTTTCTAAAGAGCATTCAGATAAAGATAAATTTAAGATAAATTTATTAAATATGATTAATAAAGTATAAATTTTTAACTTACTTCTTGCATAATATTTATTAATGTGATATTATATAGAAGTCAGTTTAATTGGACCCTTAGCTCAGTTGGTTAGAGCATCCGGCTCATAACCGGACGGTCGATGGTTCGAGTCCATCAGGGTCCACCACTTTAAATGCGGGCGTGGCGAAATTGGTAGACGCACTAGACTTAGGATCTAGCGCCTTACGGCATGGGGGTTCAAGTCCCTTCGCCCGCACCAATT
>CAWVFK010000035.1:0-8571 GCA_963928595.1 Candidatus Coprosoma sp.
TTTGATTGTAAAAATATTTAACAATTTTTCTTCGGTCGATAATATTGTCTAACTTTTTATTTTTTAAGGCAGAAGTAATTTCGTCTAATTCAACGGCCGGAGTATTAGATAGAGCGGTTAAAAGGCCTTTATTATAGCTTTTTATATTATATATAGTCGATTCATCAAAATTGAATATTTTACCGGCTATTTCTACTAAATTGTTGAAGTTATTATACAATATTTTATTATTTAAAATATCTTTGAATATTTCTGAATGAAAAAATTTATTTAAAATTTTACTATCGGTATGTTTAAAGATATCATTTAATTTAGATTCATATCTATCAATATATTTATTATAGTTTTTGACTAAATTATATCGACGAAAGGTAAATTTATTACCTTCTAATTTATTAAATGTTTTCATAGTATCGTTAAAACCTAGTTTTATAGCTCTTCTTGCTTGAACTTTATCAAAAACTAAGAATGAACCGATTTTATTACGTGGAGATATATAAGTAATATCCACACTTTTATTTTTAATGGCTTTTTTAAAACCAATAGCTCTTAAATCAACAGCAACTATTTCAGTAGCGCCTAAATCAATAGCTAGGTTAATCGGTAAATTATCATAATATCCACCATCAATATGCATTTCATTATTAATTAAATACGGTTTAAAAGCTGGATAACAAGACGCGGAAGCTAAAACATAATCTTTGATGTTTTCTTTGGTTAAATCTTTTTTTGTTTTAATTACCGGTTTATTTTTACTAAAGTTATATGTTACTAAACCATAATCGATATTGGAATTATAAAATCTCGATGCTTTAAAATAATCATCAAAAATATTTTTCATTTTATAAATATCCAATCCGCCTTCGTTGATGAAGCTTTTGGCATATTGTATGTAGATTTTAGATAACTTTTCATCTTCAATTGGTGGGAATTCGTTTTCATCGAAAATTGTTTTGAAATTAACATGATCCCAAAATTTTAAAGCTCCTTTTAAATCTTTTTGAGCAACGAATACCCCATTAATAGCTCCAACTGATGTTCCAGTAACTATATTTATGTCTTTTTTTAAATGTTTTAGTGCAGCATATACTCCAATCTCATACGCGCCTTTAGAACCGCCTCCTGAAAGTACTAATCCTAATTTACCCATAATTACACCTCTACCGATATTATACTACAAAGCATTATATTTTAACAATTTATTAGCTAGACTTTAGTTAATAAATAGGGTAAAATGTTATTAAAGGAGTTAGTTATGTTTGGATTTTTTTATAATTTTATAATAATATGTGCTTTATTTTTGATATATTCGTTTATCGGATGGCTCGTAGAAGTGTTTATAACTTTACTGATGGAACGGAAGTTTATTAACCGTGGTTTTTTAATGGGGCCTTTAGTTCCAATTTGGGGAACTGGAGCAATTTTGATTACTTTGATTTTAAAGCCACAAGATAGTTTGTTTAATCTAGTTATTTCTTCAGCTTTTATTGGTACTTTTTTGGAATATGTTGTAAATTATTTAATGGAGAAATTGTTTAAAGTTAGGTGGTGGGATTATTCGCAATTACCTTTTAATATTAATGGCCGAGTATGTCTTGCTTCTTCTTGTATTTTTGGAGTTGGTGGTCTATTGGTAGTTAAGGCAATAAATCCATTTTTATTTAAGACATTTGCGAAAATAAATCCTTCAGTTTTTTGTATAATAATAATGATTTTAATGTTGCTGGCTTTAACAGATTTTTGTGTTTCATTTAATATTATTCAAAAGCTTAAAATATCGGCTGAATCAGTTCATAAAGATTATACTGAGGAGATATCTAAAAAGGTCAGAGCAACTTTGATGAACAAATCTTTTGGTTTTAAACGATTATTAAAAGCATTTCCAAATGTAAACTTTTCTTTTAAAGGAAAAAGGTAGGATATGATTCCTACCTTTTATATACGCCAAATGATAAATCTTTATTAAATTCTAGTTCAGTATTGGTAATTACTTTTCTAGAACCATAATTATTATAATAATAGAAAGTATCGCCATTTAAATAATATATTGTATCATCTAAGTAGATTATACTGTTTAAATCAGTAGTTGCAAACAAATAAGTTTTTAATTTTTTATTTTGAGTATTAGCTCTATATACATTATAGTGGTCATCTTCTTTTTGATATAAATAGTAATAAGAACCAACTTTATCAACCTTGTCGTAACCTTTAATATCATCTGTATAATAATTATTAAAGGTTACTCCGTTTAAGGCATCGCTTAATGACATATCTATCCATTTACCATTATAAGTTTGAAGGTGATCTTTATCATGGAACTCTTCGACACTTTCATCTTCAATACTAATTTTATATTGAGCATTTTTATCTCGGTCGAAAAGATAGACATCAGATCCAATAGCACCTTCAATATATGAGTCAAATGAGATATCATCATAACTTCTAATATCTGCCTGTTTTCCATTAATTATATTTATGACATGGAATTTTTTAAAGGTATAATCTTCAGTGTAATCAGCAACGATATAATATTTATCAGTGAAAAAGCTAATTGGTTTAGTGTAGACATCATCATCAAATATTTGAACGTTATCTTGGCTAGCGCCAAATAGATTTAATCCTTTATATGTTTCCATAGCAATATAATGATTTTCTAGTAAATTATCTTGATATACACTTTGAGTGTTAGAAAGTTTGACTTCAGATGCGGTATCTTTATAGTTATTTATATCATATCCATATTTTTCTAGACTTTTGAGGTAATCATTAATTTTTTTATTATCTAAGTCATGGGCATATGTAATTTCATTATCTTTTAAGCACATTACATCGGTTAAGATATCGCCATTTTTAAATATTGGTAAAACACAACTATAACCATCTATTTTTTTATATTTGATACTATTAAGGACTTTTTCAGTTTTATTATAATTTTTATTTACCGAAAAATTTATTTTAAAATCTTCATGTTCTAATTCAAAATAATAATAATTATTTTCTTTTGTTTTTAACTCTTCTTCGACTTTAAAGTTTCCAATATTATAATCGACAGTATGACCTGTATCAAAAAAGAATAGGATAAATTTTAAAGCAAAGAAGATGACAGTAAAGATTATTAGTGTTTTAAACAAATACTTCATAAAGCTTCCTCCTAATAATAATTATAAAGCATTGACTAATGTTTGTCCACAATAAAACGGAGTTTATTTTTCTCCGTTTTCTGAAATATCTCTTAATTCTGCTTTTAATTTATTGTGCTCTTCATCGGTAATTTCTGTTTCATATTGTCTTTTTTCTTGCATCATATATTTAGATAGAACTGTTTCAATTTCTCTTAGAGCATCTTTAGAAATAAATGTTAAGCAGACAGTTTCTTTGACTGTATCAAGGATAGCTTTGCCCCAGAAAATACCCATTTTTAAGGTTAAATCATTAAACATATCTGGGGTGATTGTATAATAGAAATAACCGAAAATCAAACGTTTTTGAGCAAGTAAAATTCTTTTGTCTGTTAGGACAACAGCATAAGTAGAAGTAATATTAAAAACACTTGGCAATTTTTGGGCAGCAAAGGCATATAATACTTCTTCATCATCGTTGATGTGCTCGGCAGCAACCTTACTATGAGCTTTTAGACGCCAAGAAATAGTGGTTGGATATCTTTTCTTAAAGTCTTTTATTTTTTTATAAATTATATCAGTCATACTATTACATCCTTTTCTATTTATTTTTAACACAATCTATGGTTACTTTTTCAAATCTATATTGTTGTTTTACTTCTGGGTATTTTTCATGATCTACTTCGGATAAAAACATATCTAATGGCCTTATCCATAATTCATTATCTCCATATAAAGCTCTATATATAACATATTCTTCTTTAGTTTCTGACGATTTAGCTATATCTAATACTAAATAATAATCGCCTTTAAAATGTTTATAGATAGCATTTTTGACTACTTTTCTCATTAGTACACTTCCTTTGTATTTGACTTTATTATACAATAAATCCCCTTTTTAGGCAAACCAATATTGGTGGGTTTGTGTAATTGTTTTATGTACTTATAATATTATGTTTCTTTCAGCATACATTATAGTAGTTTTATTAGTTAAAAGGCATATAATTTAATGTTTTTACATGCAAAAAGAATGATTACATACATTGGAATCATTCTTTTATTTTATGCATTTTTACCATGACAATATTTGTATTTTTTTCCGCTCCCACATGGGCATAGTTCGTTGCGACCGACCTTTTTAACTCTCTTTGGAGTTTGTTTTTTTGTTTTGCTCTTGTCTTCATTTGGAGTTCCATTGATAACTTGTTTTCTTTCAGTATTTTGTCTAATTTCAGCATTTAATAAATATCTACTGATATCCATATCAATGGTTGCTAGTAAGTTATCAAACATTTCATAACCTTCAGCGGTATATGCTTGAAGTGGATTTTCTTGAGCATATTGTCTTAAATAAATTCCTTCACGAAGTAAACTCATCGCATTGATATGTTCCATCCAATGAGTATCGATAACTCTTAATGAAATAGCTTTTTCAAATTCATTTTTAAGTTCATCTGGGAATTGTTCAAGTTTAGCTTCATATTCTTCACAAACATGTTCATAAATAGTTTCAATTAAGCTTTCTGGATCTAGCTCTTCTAATTCATCAACTGATAAATCGTTTTTAAGTAGGTTTTCATTAACTGTTTCTAAGATTTCAGTAACATCTAAACCCGTTAATTTATTACTATCAATCAAATGACTATTTACAATATTTGCAATATGGTTTTTGAAGTGTTCTAAAGTAATACTGTGGATAGAATCACTATCTAATATTTGATTACGTCTACCATAAATGATCATACGTTGATTATTGATAACGTCATCGTATTCTAGTAAATGTTTACGAGTATCAAAGTTATTACCTTCAACACGTTTTTGAGCTGATTCAATTGATCTAGATAAAGCTTTACTTCTAATTGATAATTCACCATCAAAGCCAACTTTTTGTAACAAGTGTTTAGCACTATCAGTACCAAATCTTACCATTAAGTCATCTTCAAATGAAACACAGAATTGAGTCATTCCTGGGTCACCTTGACGGCCAGAACGTCCTCTTAACTGATTATCAATACGTCTAGATTCATGTCTTTCAGTTCCTAAAACACATAGTCCGCCTAATTCTTTAACACCTTTGCCTAGTTTGATATCGGTACCACGACCAGCCATGTTAGTGGCGATAGTTACAGCACCTTTTTCACCAGCTTTGGCGATAATTTCAGCTTCACGAGCATTGTTTTTAGCATTTAATACTTCGTGTGGAATGTGTTCTTTTTTAAGCATTTTACTTAATTTTTCACTGTTTTCAACAGCTACAGTACCAACTAGAACTGGTTGACCTTTTTCATGTCTTTCTTTAATTTCTTTAACGATAGCTTTATATTTACCTTCAGCCGTGGCAAAGATTAAATCGCTATAGTCTTTACGAATAATTGGTTTATTAGTTGGTATTTGAATAACATACATGTTATAAATATCTCTAAATTCTTCTTCTTCGGTTTTAGCAGTACCAGTCATACCGGCAATCTTTTTATACATTCTGAATAAGTTTTGGAATGTAATGGTTGCTAGAGTCTTAGTCTCCTCATTGATTTGGACACCTTCTTTAGCTTCAATTGCTTGGTGTAATCCTTCTGAGAAGTTTCTTCCTGGCATTAAACGACCAGTAAATTGGTCAACGATAACGATTTTACCATCTTGAATGACATAATCGAAGTCTTTTTTCATACTGTAGTTGGCATGCAAAGCTTGATTGATAAAGTGAACTAAAGTAGCATGTTCAATATCATATAAGTTTTTAACATTAAAATATTTTTCAGCTTTTTTAATACCTATTTCATCTAATGAAGTAGCTTTAGTTTTTTCGTCGTAAATGTATCCTTCATTTTCTTTTAAGGTTTTAGCAAATTTATCGGCTTGTTGATATAAATTGGCTGATTGCATTTTTCCACCAGAAATAATTAATGGAGTTCTAGCCTCATCGATTAAAACCGAGTCGACCTCATCGATAATAACAAAGTTAAGTGGTCTTTGCACTCTATCTTCGGCACGTACTACCATGTTATCTCTTAGGTAATCGAATCCAATTTCGTTATTTGTTGAATACATGATATCACAGTTGTAGGCTGCTCTTTTTTGTTCTTGATTATATTCACGATAGTTAATACCAACGGTTAGGCCTAAGAATTCATAGATTTTACCCATCCAGTTAGCATCACGACCAGCTAGATATTCGTTAACGGTAATAATATGTACACCATCGCCGGTTAAAGCATTTAAGTAAGCTGGTAAAATAGATGTTAAAGTTTTACCTTCACCGGTTTTCATTTCGGCGATATTACCATAATGAATGGCAAGTCCACCTAATAACTGTACATAATATGGTTTTTCACCAATAACACGATAAGCTGCTTCTCTAGCAACGGCAAAAGCCTCAACTTTAATATCTTCTAAAGTTTCTCCGTTTTGTAATCTTTCTTTAAATTCTTTTGTTTTTACTTTTAACTGTTTATCGGTTAATTTAGACATTTCTTCGTCTAAGGCATCGATTTCATCAGCAATTCGTTTAAATCTTTCTAATTCTTTATATTCATGATCAAATATCTTTTTGAAAAAATTCATACTGTCCATCCTTTCGTCTATATAGTATTTTACCAAAAAAACACTAAAATGCATAGAAAAACAAGGCAAAAATTCAAAATAATTGAAAGTAAGCCCTGTTTTTATTCTAGATTGGTGATAAAACATGAGAAAAATCGCTTTGAGCGATTTATTTCTCTTTAATTAAACCGTAGTTGCCATCTTCACGTTTATAAATAACTTCAATATCTCCAGTTTTTGAATTTCTGAAAATAAAGAATGTATGATCTATTAGATTCATTTGTAAAATGGCTTCGTCCTCACTCATTGGTTTAAGTTCAACACTTTTTCGTTTAACGATTTTACTTTTATCGTTTTCAGTTTTTTCCACTTTAAAGTCAGTGACAAAACCAGGAAATTTATCCTTAATTACTTTTTTACTCATTCGTGTTTTATTTTTACGAATTTGTCTTTCTAACTTATCGATAATTAAATCGATTGCAGCGAAAGGATCCTTGTGACTTTCTTCAGCTCTTAAGATAACTCTTTTAACAGGGATAGTTACTTCTACTTTGTAATTAGGTTCAACTTTTCTGATTACAACAGTAGCTGTAAAATCTTCTCCTTCGTTAAAGTACTTATCAAGCTTCGATAGCTTTTTTTCTGCATGATCTTTGAGGTCGTTTGTGACTTTTACTTTTTGGCCACGGATTATATATTTCATATCATCACCTTCCAACTATATTATAACATATTTTTCATATAATTTATATGCTAATGTGTGGGAAATTATGTGTTTTAAATAGAAAAAAAACTACACAAGTGCAGTTTTAATTTCTACAACGTTTTTAGCTTGCAAACCTTTGTCAGTTCTGACTAAATCGAATTCAACGTACTGACCTTCAACTAGCGTTTTGTAGCCAGGTGTAAGAATTGCTGAATAGTGGACGAATATATCTTCTTTATCGTTATATTCGATAAAACCAAAACCTTTTTCATTGTTGAACCACTTAACTTTGCCCTTCATGTCTTACATCTCCCTTCTAGTAAATCTCTTACAATACTAGTATAAATTAATAAGGCCTTTGTTTTCAATGAAAACCATGTTACTTATTCCGACAAAATTCTCAATACTACTAATATAAAATTTAATGTGCACAGGTACTACATCGACAAGTTCAATTTTACACGTACTGGTGTCTTTATCACACAATTTTGCTTGAAAGTTAGTTTATTTTGACTGAATGCTAACAGGTGTTACAAATAGAATACATTTTTTGATAATTAGTGACAATTTTTTATATATTGAACATTTCGTAGTTTTTTGTTTGCAAAATGATATATTATTTTTTATGGTAAAGAGAGGATTTGTATGAAAGAAGTATTTATTAATAATTCTATAAATATAATTCATAAATATTATCCAAATTATTCTGAAGAAAGATTGGATGAATTAAAGTATGGCTTACTTGGATTATATTTAATGATCACTAAATCAATTATTATATTTGGAATTGCCTTATATATTGGCATATTTAAAGAATTATTAATCTTTACTATTATATATAATATTCTAAGAGCTCCTTCTTTTGGAATACATGCTTCTAAAAGTTGGATATGTTTAGTTTCATCAGCTACTATATTTATAACATCTACATATTTGAGTGCAAATATAGTAATACCAATAAACATAAAAATAATTTTGGGAATAATAGGGATCATTTTAATTTATAAAAATAGTCCTGCAGATACTGCAAAAAAACCAATAATAAGTCCAAAAAGACGTAGAGTTTACAAATTAATATCAACGACAATTGCAATTTTGTTTGTAATAATGTCATTACTGATAGAGAATAATTTTTTTGCTAATGCGTTTATTTTGTCATTATTAATACAATGTGTTTTCACAGCACCAACAACTTACAAAATTTGC
>CAWVFK010000036.1:0-5711 GCA_963928595.1 Candidatus Coprosoma sp.
ATGGAAGTAATGTTTAATTATAAATTAGATGGCCAGACTTATAATGTTTTAGTGGTTAAGAAAAATAATAAAAATACTTATATAAAAATAAAAGACGATATGACGATTTATGTGACAACGAATTATTTAACTAGTAAAAGAGAGGTTAAGGTTATTTTAGATAATGAAAAGGATTTTTTACGGAAGGCTTTGTCAAGAACACTGAAAAAGTTGGAAAAAGAAGAGCTTTTTTATTATCTTGGGAAAAAATATGATATAATATTAGTACCATTTGAAAATACGGAAGTTAGCAACGGCAAAATTTTTGTGAAAGACGAAAAGACTTTAGAAAAATGGTTAAAAAAAGAAACAAAGAGGATTTTTACAGAACGTTTAGAATACAATTATAATTTATTTGACGAAGATATTCCATTTCCTAAGCTCAAAATTAGAAGTATGAAAACAAGATGGGGCGTTTGTAATAAGCGGGATAATTCGGTTACCTTAAATTCAAAATTAATTAAATATTCATTACACGAGATTGATTATGTTATTATTCATGAGCTTTCACATTTTGTCCATTTTGATCATTCTAAAGAATTTTGGGAAACGGTAAGAATGCATATGCCTGATTACAAGAAGTCGGTATTAATTTTAAAAGAATGAGGTGGTTTGATATATGAAAACGAAGATTTTTGGCGTGATAATGGTGGCACTTATTGTGTTTAGTATGGTTCTTCCAACTAGTTATGCGAAGGAAAAGACTTTGAATGAATTGGAAGCTGAGGCGAAAGCTAATAGAGAAGCATACAATAAGGCAAAAAATGAGAAGGAGTTAACTGAGGCTGAACGTGATAAAGCAACTGCACAAAAAGCCGAGGTAGAAAAAGAAATATCAAGTATTGAAACTCAATTGGAATCAATCGGTGCTCAAATAGAAGAAATTCAAAAAGATATAGATGCTAAGGATGAGCAAATGAAAGATATTATGAGTTTTGTTCAAGTGACTAATGGCGATTCAAATTATTTGGAATATATTTTTGGAGCAACAGATTTTACAGATTTTATATATCGTATTTCAGTGGCTGAACAATTAGGTAATTATAATGAACAATTAATTGAAGAATATAATGCAGATGTAGAAAAGCTCGATAATAAACAATCTGAACTTAATACTAAACAAGAGGAATTAAATAAAAAACAATCAGAGCTTACTGTTTTGGAAGCTCAACTTAATAAGGAAATTGAAACTTTACAATCTGGAATGGTTAGTAAAGATCAAGCATATAAAACACAAATAGAATTAATCCAAAGTATGAAGTCTAGAGGTTGTAAAGGTACTGATACAGCAACTTCTTGTCAAAATCGTCTTAGTAGTAGCAGTAGTTTACCGAGTGTTAATGGAACGCATATGCCAATTAATAGTGGATATGTAACTAGTGATTATGGTTATAGATCATATGATAATTCATTCCATACAGGTATTGACTATTCTAAGAGCGTTGCAGGAGACCCTGTTTATCCAGTAGCAGATGGAGAGGTTATATTACTTAATTATAATCGTTCTTGTGGAAACCATATAGTATATGTAAAACATAATATTAATGGTCATTCTTATATCACTTCTTATTGGCATTTATCTAGTTGGTCTGTAAGTGTTGGCCAGAAAGTTTCTTACACGACACAAATTGGTAAAATGGCTGGTCGTAATTCTGGTGATTCATGTTCTGGTGGTATTCATGTTCATTTGAATTTGTTTGATAATGCGGGCAATAAATGGGAAAATAATGTGGCTAGAGGAGGAAATCCTAATAGCGGAAGAATTAATCCAAGAACTATAGTGCCACAAACACCGGCTAAAGGTGGTCATTTTAGTGGAAGATAAGAGGATTTTCCTCTTTTTTTGACATTTTGAGTTTAAAACTTTTGTTATATTTTAAATGGTGATATAATATGAAAGTAAAAGTTTTTGACGAAGGTCATGAGAAAGATTTAGAAGAGGTTATTAATAGGTTTATTTCGGAAGAAGAACCTGAAATAATCGATATAAAATTTTCAACTGCTATAGCGGTATCCGAAGAACAAATATATTGTTTTTCGGCTTTAATTGTATATAGGTAGGTGTTTGTATGAAAAGAACTGGCTTTTTAGCTGGCGCGGCAATTTCGGTAATTGGAATTGTCATATGTAAAGTTATTGGACTTGTGTATGTTATTCCATTTTATGCAATTATTGGAACACAGGGCGGAGCTTTATATAGTTATGCTTATTCAATTTATAATGTATTTTTAAATTTAGCAACTTCTGGGATTCCAGTGGCGATGAGTAAAGTAGTTAGTGAATACAACGAGATGAAGTTTTATAATACTAAGGAAAGAGTTTTTAAAATTGGTTTAAAAGTTATTTCTATATTATGTGTTATTTCGTTTTTAGTATTATTTATTTTTGCTCCTGAGGTAGCTAATATGATTATTGGTGGAGTTGAAGGTGGCAATAGTACAGAAGATGTTGCCATGGTCATTAGAGTTATTTCGACAGCTGTTTTAGTGGTGCCATTTTTAAGTGTATCTAAAGGATATTTACAAGGTCATAAGATTATGCAGGTATCATCTATAGCTGATATATTAGAACAATTAGCTAGGGTTATTGTTATTTTAGCTGGTAGTTTTTTAACATTAAAGGTATTTCATTTATCTTTAAATACAGCTGTGGGAGTAGCTGTTTTTGGAGCGACAGTCGGGGCTTTAGTTGCATATTTTTATGTGTTTTTAAAGATTAAAAAAAGTAAGGATTTAAAACGTCATGAAAAAGCAACTTTGACTGAAAAGAAAATAACAGATAAAGATTTAATTAGAAAAATTATTTTTTATGCAATGCCATTTGTCGTTATTTCTTTATTACAATCGGTTTATGTTTTAGTTGATGTATTTACGGTTGTTAAGGGCTTAGTCGGCTTAGGTTATACAACGGCTATTAGTGAGAATGTCGTCAGTGTTATTCAAACATGGGGTTCTAAACTTAATATGATAGTTATGTCTATTTCAACAGGTATTATTACAAGTTTAATTCCGACGATTGCTTCGGCTTGGGCGGTTAAAAATATTAAAGAGGTTAATGGTAAAATAACTCAGGCTTTACAAAGTTTATTTTTAGTGGTTATACCACTTTCTGTTGGTATTAGTTTTATGTCGCAAGCAGTATGGACGGTATTTTATGGTTATGATGAACTTAATAGTTCAATCTTTAAACTATTAATATTATCGCAAATACCACTTTCTATTTGTTCAGTGATGGTAAATACTAATCAAACGATGAATAATACTAAAGCTACGGTTACAGCTTTGGGCGGTTCTTTAATATTTAAGATATTACTTAATGTACCATTTATGCATTTGTTTAGTTTTCTTGGACTAGAGTCATATTATGCGACAATAACATTAAATATTTTGATTGATACAACGGCTTCAATTTATCTACTTCGAAAGGTGAAAAAGGAAACTAATATTAATTATTTACAAACGATTAGGACTTTGATTAAGGTTGTTATGTGTACGCTTATTATGATATTAGGATTATCAATTATGAATTTATTTATTCCAAGTTATTCAGTAAGTCGTTTTGGTTCTATTTTATATATTATTTTATATGGTATAGTTGGTATGGCAATTTATTTCTTTGTGGCTTATAAATCTAATACGATTTCTGATATTGTTGGTAAGGATTTTGTAAATAAAATACTTTCTAAGTTTAAAGGTTTAAAAAAGCTGAAAAAAACAGCATAAATATGATAAAATATTTATAGGAATGAGGTGGGAGTTTGGAAGAATTATCGCTTTTAGAAAAGTTTGGCGTTCTTTTTGATAATATTTTGCAGCACCCACTTTTTATTGTTTTATTACTAGTTCCGGCAATTATATTTTTGCTTCAGAAAAAGCATGGTAAAAAAGCATTTGTCTTTGTCTATTTATTAGTTATTATATTTGTTTTATATATTGGTGGGGAAGTTATATTTGAACTTTTTGATAATCTGATGAATGGTTTATTTATGACATTATATTTTCCTAATTTTATAACTTTGTTTGTAGTTGTTGTTTTGTGTTCGATTATTGCTTTAGTTAGTTTCTTTAGTAAGAAAATGTATAGAATTAATAAGATTATCAATATTACGGCTTTTGCAATTATTCAAATGTTGTTTGTTTTAACTTTGACAGTTATTAGGTCTAATAATATTAATATATATGCGGATAATGCTCTTTATACAAATAGTGATGTTTTGACATTGATGCAGCTATTAATTGGAACATTTACTTTACAAGTGATTGCAATACTTATTATTAATGGTATTAATAAGGTTACGGATATTTTAGATAAAAGAAGTACTCCTTTGGCTGAAGATATTAGTGAACAAATTACTAATTTGGAAAAAACTAAGACAAAAAATACTTTGGGTTTAATTAAAAATATTGAAATTGATAATACTAAAGTTGGTTATATAAATGTGGCTGATAAGAGTAAGACTAGTAAGCCAAAATTAAAGCCTTTTAAATTTGATGTGGATAAATTAGAGTCAATTACCCTTAATGTACCTGAAGAGAAACATGATGTACAGTTCGAAGAAATGTTTGGTAATCAAGTAGCTTTAGAAGAACCTGTCAAAGAAAGTGAAATTTTATTTAATAGGGGAGAGCCAGAACATAAGGAAACTTTGGTTATTGATAATGAAGACAAACCTAAGGTTAAAGATAAAGATATTAAAGAAAGAATTAGTGAGATTGGCAAGAAAATTAAACCTTCAAAATTAAAGAAGAATAAAAAACAAAATAATAAAGGTGTTTTACTTCCTAAAGAGAAGAGTGAACCAGTTAATCATGTTTTAGAAAAGCCTAATTTATTAAAACCAATGGAAGAGACTATTAGTACTTCTTTTCAAAAAAGTGTTTTAGATAAAAAAGATGTGACTTTAGATATTTTAAATAAAACTGGTGAGACCGTTAAGATAATGGCTAATGAGGCTAAACCTTTAAAAGAAGAATTACCAGAAGTTAAAGAGGAACATCTTACAAATAAATTTATTAATAAAGATATAGAAGAATCTAAAGTAAAACCGGATTTATTAAAACAAGAACCTGTTTTAGAGTCGCCAATTAAGGTAATTAGTGAAGTAGAAAGTCCAAAACTTGTTAGAGAGATGAGTAATGAGAAACCTGGCGATTTAGTGGATAATTTAAACATTTTGGATATTCAATCTACACTTGATACCGTTATTAAATATAGATTAATGAAAGGCGTCAGTCTTAAAGTAGTAGAAGATAATGAAGATATGGCAGTAGATAATCTACAAATACCTGATTTTGATAAGATGATGGTAGTATTAAAGAAGTGCAAATTATATAGGAAAGCTTAGGCTTTCTTTTTTTTGTAAATTAAAAGTTAACACAAGTGATTTATCGAAAATGTTACTTGTTTTTTTTTTTTTTTTGGTTTATACTAGTTCTGTAAGATAAAGGAGTGTATGAAAATGAAAAGAAGATTCAATAGAACTCAAAGGAATTATATAATAGTAGGACTATGTATGATACTAGTCATAATGGGAGTGGGTTATGCGGCATTTAGTAGTCAGCTTAGAATAAGCGGAACAAGTAATATAACAAGTAATTGGAGTGTAAAAATAACAGATATCCAAAGTAAAGTAGTAAACGGAACTCCAACAAACGCATCAGCCCCAACACATA
>CAWVFK010000037.1:0-16363 GCA_963928595.1 Candidatus Coprosoma sp.
AATAAAAATAATAAAAATAAAAGGAATAAAAATAAATGGTCTATATAAACTAAGTTCTAAACCTCCACCAAAAACCTCATCAAATAAATTATTTACTAAATTTATAATGCCTATATTAAAAAATAAACTTAAGCTAAACCCTAAAATTAATCCTAAAACTCCACATATAATTCCTTCAAATAAAAACACTTTGTATAACTGCTTATTACTAATACCAATAGCTTTAAATAATGCAACATCTCTTTTTCTTTTAGTAAGTGATATTTGAAAAGAATTATATATAATAAAAAATACCGCAATAGATAATATTAAAACGAGTCCTACTAATAGTTCTTTAAAAAGATCCAAATAATTATTATCACCAATCCCATACAATGAAAGTAATTTAACATTATAAACTATCTTATCACATGTTTTTTGTGTGCAAATTTTATCAGTTTCCCTATATGTGTCATAAATACTATCAAATTTTATTAAATACTCATCACCATCTGTCTTTAAAGACAAAATATTATTATCAGACAAGCCATTTAAATTGCCTTCAATTTTTACGTGAAAATCATTTGTTTCAAGAATTTTTTTAATCAAACATTCTCTAAAAGACGAAAACAAAATACCAACACTAAATAATAAAATACTAGCTAAAATAATCCCTATTAAAACAGTAAGAGTTTGTTTCTTATTCTTCCTTAAATAACTAAGACTTAACTTTATCATTTATTTCATCCTTTATAATTTTCCCATCTGACATCGTTATTATCCTACTAGCTCTTTTGGCCAAACTCATATCATGAGTAACCATAATAATTGTCTGACGATATTTCTTATTATAAAATTCTAATAACTTCATCACATGCTTACTATTTCGGCTATCTAAATTACCAGTTGGCTCATCAGCTAATAATATTTTGGGATGATTTATTAAAGCTCTTCCAATAGCTACTCTCTGTTGTTGACCACCCGATAGATCATTTGGATAAGCATCAGCTTTATTTAAAAGGCCCAAGCTTTTAAGCATATCATTAATTTTTTTATCACTAATATTACGTCCATCAAATAAAGCCGGTAATAAAATATTTTCTTTCACACTCAAAACTGGAATCAAATTATAAAACTGATAAATAATTCCAATATATTTTCTTCTAAAAACCGTTAAGTTTTTATCAGACATTTTATAGATATCTTGATTATTTATAAATACACTACCTGAACTTGGCTTATCTAAACCACCAAGCAAATGAAGTAGTGTACTTTTACCACTACCGCTCTTACCTACAATCACAATAAATTCTCCTTTTTGAACTTTAAAGGATACATTATTTAAAGCTAAAAATTCATTTTCTCCTTTGCCGTATTTTTTACTTAATTTTTTTACATTTAATATTTCCATAGTTTCACCTCTATATAAAACATACGACAAAAAAACGCAATTTCCTTCTTATTGCGATATTTTTATTGTAATTTATAAACAGTTGTGAAGATTCTATTATCTGTACAGTATTCCATAACGTATTTATTTCCTTTCTTACAAATTACAACTCCAACCGTTTTATCATTAAATACTTCTTTAATGTTTTTATCTACGTAATTTATGTATTTTGTTATCTGTCCAATATATTCAGCTTTAAATTCAGTTATTTTTAATTCTATAACTACAAAACAATTAAACTTATAATTATATAGTAAAAAATCAATATAATGATAATTATCCCCTATTTTAATTTTTACTTCATTACCAATATAAGCAAAACCAATACCAAGCTCTTTTAAAAAATCGTCCATATTTTCTAAAATTGTTTGATGTAAGGCATATTCACTTAATTTGACATGTGGATTATTTGTTTTTATGATGATTGGATTTTTAATTAGAGTATTTATTTTAGGTTCTTCCAAATCTTCCTTATAACCTATTCTTTCATACTCTTTAGATTTGATTCTTTCACGTAATTCTCTCACTGATAAATTAAAATTAATACACTGACTAATATAATAATTTATTTTTCCATTATCTTCCAAATATATAATTTCTAAAATTTGACTCCAATTCAAAAAATACAATTGGTCCGACACTGTCGGACTTTTTATAAACAATTGACGCATTCCTTTCAAACTAGTAACATTATATCCTTTACCAAGTTCTTTGGTTAATTTCTCAGAATATTCTTTTATTAATTTATTTCCATATTTAGCTCTCTTAACTCCACCTTGAGCTTCCACTATTAATCTTCCCACTTCATAGTAAGCATTTAAATCACTTTTATTTTTAGAATAGTCTTTGACATTTTTATATATTTCATTCTTAACTAATGTTTCTTTTATTTCATTATAGTAGTTCAATATAATCACCTCTATATAAAACATACGACAAAAATCAACACAATTCCTTTAAAAAACAAAAAATTCAAACAAAATTGTTTGAATTATAATTTCTTTTTCATTATTCTCAAAGCGTTTAAAACTGCAAGTAAGGTTACTCCCACATCGGCAAATACTGCCATCCATATACTAGCTAAACCAAATGTAGCCAAAACAAGCATTAAAAACTTAAAACCTAAAGCAAATACAATATTAAACATTACAATTTTTTGTGTCACCTGTGATATCTTTATAGCTGTTACTATCTTATCTAAATTATCATGCATCAGTACCACATCAGACGCTTCAATAGCCGCATCACTACCAATACCGCCCATTGAAATACCTAAATCCGCTTCCTTAATAACTGGTGCATCATTTATCCCATCACCAACAAAAGCCGTATATGATTTTTCTTTAATTTCTCTTAATTTTTGAACCTTATCTATCGGTAATAACTGTGAATAATATTCATCTATATTAACTTTATCAGCCACTATTTTTACCATATCTTCCGTATCACCCGAAAGCATAATCACTCTATTAATTCCACATTTCTTTAAATCACCAACTAAATTATAAGCCGAATCTTTTATCTTATCGCCGATTACTAAATAACCTAAGTATTTACCATCACAAGCCACATAAATAGTTGTTCCGAAATCATTAACTTCCTCTACCGCTATATTTTCTTGATTCAATAATTTATCATTACCAATAATTACCTTTTTATCATTTACTAAAGCAATAACACCATATCCACTAACTTCTTTATAATTTTTAATTAAATTCTCATCAATCTCATCTTTATAAGCTGTCACAATCGACTTAGCTATTGGGTGATTAGAATAATATTCTGAATAAGCTGCTAACTCTAAAAGTTCATCTTTCGATACACCTCTACTTACAATATCTCTAACTTCAAATTTACCTTCCGTAATCGTTCCTGTTTTATCAAAAACTACCGTTTCTAACTTAGATAAACTCTCAAGCCCATCACTACCTTTAATTAGTATTCCTTCCTTGCTAGCTCGCCCTACACCACAGAAAAATCCTAAAGGTACAGATATAACCAAGGCACATGGACAAGCTGTTACCAAAAACACCAAAGCTTTGTATAAAAAATCATTAAAATTAGCCCCCAACATTGTCGGAATTACCACAATCAAAACCGCTAAAATAACGACAATCGGTGTATATATTTTAGAAAATCTCGTAATAAATTTTTCAGTTTTTGTTTTCTTATCATTAGAGTTTTCAAGCAAATTAATAATTTTACTTGCCGTTGAATTTTCAGCTACGCTAGTTGCTTTTACCGTAATAACTCCACTACCATTCACAAATCCACTTAAAACCGTATCACCTTGAACAACTTCTCTAGGAACACTCTCCCCAGTCAAACTAGCCGTATCCACAGAAGTTTTACCATCTAAAACTACTCCATCCAAAGGTACTTTTTCGCCAGGTTTAACTATAAATATATCATCAATAACCGCTTCTTTTATATCTACTTTTTCTATTCTTTCGCCTTTTTTTAAATTGACATAATCACTTCTAAGATCCATAAGTTTGGTAATCGACTCTTTAGAATTATCGACCGCTAAATCAGATAAGTATTCGCCAAACTCAAATAAAAGCATAACCATAACCGCTTCCGGATACTCACCTATAATAAATGCACTTACCGTTGCAATAATCATCAAAGTATTCTCATCAAAAACATTGCCTTTCACTAATTTCTTTGTCGCATCTATAAATATCTCATAAGAAACTATTAAATAACTGCCCACAAGCAAAACCAAATAAACTGTTTTATAATCTTGAAAAAATAAAGATATCACAAACAAAATCGCACTTATAATAATTTTAATAATCTCTTTATTTAGCTTAATTTTCATCGTTTATCTTCTCCTTTAAATGTTCAATTCCATATTTTAAAATAATTTCGATATGTTCATCTGTAATACTATAATTTACCATTTGACCCACTTTATTCGCTTTTACTAAGTTAGAGCCCCTAAGCGTTTTTAATTGATGTGAAACCGCCGATTGACTAACATCAAGTTTTCTTGCAATCTCATTCACCGACTTCTCGCCAGACACTAATAAATCTAGTATTCTAAGTCTTGTTTCATCTCCAAATATCTTAAAAAATTCAGCTAATCCTCCTAAAAACTCTTTACTATACATGTTTCATCTCCTTAGCTATATGAATATCTGTTCATATAATCATATTACTATATATAAAAATAGATGTCAATAACTAACATCTATTTTTTTAATTTACTAAACACATTACCTATTCTATCATGAATAACTAAATCAGCCATTTCATCATAATTAGTTCTGTCATTATTTATAATAACTAAATATTTACCCTTAAAATATCTAACAAAACTACTCGCTGGATAAACCGTTAAAGAAGTACCCACCACAATTAATAATTCAGCTTTACCAATTTTATAAATAGCTTCATCAACTACTCCATCATTAAGAGCTTCTTCATATAAAACAACATTGGGTTTTATAACACCTCCACATTCACATAAAGGAACTCCTTCACTATTAAACACATAATTTGCATCATAACTTTTATCACATTTCATACAGTTATTTTGATAAATTGTTCCATGTAACTCTAATACATTTTTGCTTCCAGCCTTTTGGTGTAAACCATCGATATTTTGTGTAACAATTGCCTTTAACTTACCTTTCTCTTCTAACTGAGCTAAATATTTATGACAAACATTAGGCAAAATATCTAAAGCATTTAACTTATCTTTATAAAACCTATAAAACTCACCCGTATTATTTTCAAAAAAACTATGACTTAAAATCTCTTCTGGTGGATATTTATATTTCATATTATAAAGACCGTCTTTACTTCTAAAATCCTTAAGACCACTTTCCGTCGAAACACCAGCCCCACCAAAAAACACTATATTTTCACATTCATCTATCATCTTTTGTAACTTACTAACTTCATCCATACAACCACCTAAAAAGAAGATATAAATCTTCTAACACATTCCAGCTCCATCAACTGATAAAACGGCTCCCGTAATAAAACTTGCCATATCGCTTGCTAAAAAGAGAAAAGCATTCGCAATATCTTCAGGCTCACCCATTCTACCAATTGGAATAGAAGCAATAATTGGTTTAATCATCTCTTCGGGCAAACTATCTACCATATCTGTATGAATAACACCAGGAGCCACCGCATTTACTCTAATATGATCTCTACCAAGTTCTCTAGCTAAAGACTTAGTTAAACCATTAACTGCAAACTTACTAGTTGGATATCCACATCCTGCAGCTTGTCCATAAATACTAACCATTGAACTAGTATTTAAAATAACTCCACCACCTTGCTGTTTCATATAACTAGCTCCTACTTTAGAACAATTAAACACCGCTTTTATATTTAAATCAATAATTTTATCAAAAGCTTCTTCTGTATAATTATATAAACTATCACGCGCTGAAATACCAGCATTATTTACCACAATATCGATCTTACCATATCTATTTTTTACTTCTGCAAAAGCTTTTTCAACCTCTTTCATATTTGTAATATCTGGATGCATTCCCATAACTTCATATCCTGGATTTTCACCCTTTAATTTCACTAAAGCATTTTGAACCGATTCTTCTTTAGTTCCAAATAAAACCACCTTAGCTCCATTATCCAAAAACTTTTTAACTACCGCAAAGCCAATACCTCTAGTACCGCCTGTGACAATTGCCACTTTATCTTGTAACATTTTCATTACCTACCTTTCTCCTATATCATAACACATTTATTACACAAAAATTCAAAAAAGCAAAAAAAAGACACATACTTAACGTCTAAAGCATATCTCTTTTTCTAAGCCACCAAGCTAAAATAAGCGAAACAATAAATGAAATAATACAAATAATTAAAAATGATAAATCACTCTCACCCACAATTCCAAGTGGAACATTCATTCCTAAAAAAGAAGCAATCATTGTTGGAACCGAAAATACAATCGTAATCGCTGTTAAAAATTTTACGATAACATTTAAATTGTTAGAAATTATTGTTCCATAAGCATCAATTGTTGAAGATAAAATTTCTCTAGAAATCGCACAATTTTCAATACATTGTTTATTTTCAATTATTGCATCTTCTAAAAGAACCTTTTCTTCTTTGTTTAAAGGAATTATATCCTCTTTTTGTAATCTTTCAAGAACTGTACTATTAGCTCTCAAAGAAGTAATAAAATAAACTAAAGATTTTTGAATATTTAAAAAATTAAGTAATTGTTTATTATTAGTTGAATGATAAGTATGCTTTTCAACCCTTTGAATATCGGCTTCTAAAGAATTCAAAGTATATAAATATGCCTCAGCTGAATTAAAAATCATCTGTAATAAAAATCTTACTCTTTTTCTGATATCAAAATTTTCTACCTCTCCAAGTTTAAACTTTTTCAAAAACTCATGTTCTACTAAAGACACTGTTATTATAAGATGATTATCACATATAATAATTCCAAGCGGATAAGTAACATATTTATTCTTTATACTTCTATCTTTCATATAAGGAACATCGATAACAATTAAAGTTCCCCCACTAACCTTCTTAACTCGAGGAAATTCCTTCTCAACAAGTACCTGCATAATAACCGAATCGTCAATGCCGCATATAGTAGAAACCTTTTGAACCTCTTCCTTAGTTGGATTAATTAAATCAATCCAACAATCCTTTTCAATCTGTTCACATAAATTAACTTTATCTACTTCACTCTTAAATACTTTAATCATACTTTCACCTTTTCTGTTACTATAATATCTATTAACTACTATATCATGATGATTAATTAATGTAAAGAAATACATAAATATTTCCAAACATCCGACTTTTCTGATAAAATATAGATGGATGTGAGCTTTATGAAAGAAAAATTTAAAAATTATTTAAACAATGATTATAAATTTGATAAATCAACCTTTATTGGCATAATAAGTTTAATAATTGTCATATCGGGTGTATTTGGCTGGTTATATGAATTTATCTTTTATTTTTTTAATAGTGGTATGAAGCAATTTTATTGGCGCGGCGGTAATTTCCTACCTTGGATCAACGTATATGCCATAGGTGCGGTTATCATATTTTTCTTAACTTACAAAAAAAGAAAAAAACCTCTATTTATTTTTATAACCAGTATGCTTGCTACCGGTATACTAGAATATATTGCCGGCTGGTATATGGTTCACTTTAATGATGTCATATGTTGGGATTATAATCAAGAAATATTAAATTTCGGAAACATCAACGGATATGTTTGCTTAAGAAGTATTTTAGTTTTTGGAATATCCAGTTTATTACTCATGTATTTAGTTGTACCATTTTGTTTTTACCTAGCCAAACATATGAATAAAAAAGTATTTCTAATTATCAGTTATAGTTTAGGTTTTATATTCTTAGCTGACGAGTTATATAACTTCATATTTGCAAATTTATTCTCACTTCCAAGAGCATCCACAATTTATAAAAAATTAGGCTTTAAATATTTATATTTTTAAAGCCTTTTTCATTTAAATCTAGTTCTCTCAATGAATAACAATAATAGTCTTTACTACCAATTCGTATTAACTTAAAGCCATAATGTTCATATATGCTATTTAACTTTTTATTTTTAGTAATACAATCCAATCTCAAATATCTTTGATGGTTCGTCTTAGCAATATCTTTACAAACAGCCATTATTATACTGCCAATGTTTTTACTACCGATTTTAGTTACAATTTTGTATATATAATAAGCTTGTGTATCATCATCATTCCATAATCTACTATCAGTAGAAAGCTCAAATGCGGCCACAATACTACCGTTCCTTTTCAGTACAAAAAAATAATCATTTTGTATTTCTCTTAAAAATTCATCCTTTGAATGATGTATTAAATATTTTGTCCACTGATCAATATTCATTTTTTTAAACCACTCTACTCTTTCAGCATATAAATTTATTATTTGATCTACATCGTTAAGTTTAGCTCTTTCTAAAACCAAATTTTTTTCTTTTAACAAGTCTTTACATTTTATACTAAGTATATAATTCATCCTTTTCCTCCTACAATTACATATCCATTATACACTAGCAATTAAACAACTCAAAATATTTACAAAAAATTAGATAATAATCCAAACAATTAAATTCACAAATATATAACTTAAAAACCTCAATACATACAAATTTGAATTTTTTACAATCCAAATTCCATAATACTGCCCCAATGATATAGTTTACTATATTAATCCAAAACAAATGTATCAAATTTATAAAAATACAATAAAATAAATTATCGTTATTTTATTTACCCACATAAATTTAAAGTATCATCTAATTATGTTATACTATATTTAAGAAAAACTGGAGGGAAATATGAAAAAACAAATAAAAGAATTCATTATTGAAGTAATTAAAAATTTAAATTATGATCCAAACGATTTAGAACTTCAAAAATATTTATTAGAAAAAGGAATAAAAGCATTAAATAAAATAAATACTGAAAATTACTCAATAGAACAAATAAAAAAACTTATTTATGATAATGTACCTACAATGATAAAAGAATATTTAAGAATGCAACAAGCAATAACTAACAAAAGTTTAAAAAAGACTAACTTTGGTACAAGTATTAACTATCAATTAGTAGAATTATTTAAAATATTAAATTGTGTTTCATCTGAAAATGAATTTAATATTATGAAAAATCAATACTTACAATCTCAACCAGCAATATTTCCTGGACTTCAAAAATCCACTTATGAAGAGATTAAAAACATTTATAAAAATATTATAGAAAACTGCGATGTTATAACACCAGAAGCCGAAGCTAAAATGACATTAACAATAAATAATTCAATGACACCATTTAATAATGATGGCAGTGTTAATACAAAAATATTCAATTTCTCATACTTAGATATCATTATTAATTTTGCTAAACAAAATAATATGAAAGTAAGATTACACACATTAATATGGCACAAACATTTTCCAAAAATATTAGCTAATTGTTCCAAAGACCAAATTATCACTTTCTTAGACTCCTACTTTTCGTATATTGCAAATAGATATGATACAAATATCTTCTATACAATTGATGTTTTAAATGAAATAGTCGCAGATATTAATTCCGAAGAATTTAAACAAGGAAATGTCTTGCGCAATTCAAAATGGAAAGAAAAACTTGGTGATGATTATTATATAACCATTTTAAAATTAGCAAGACAAAACTTTCCTAATTCCAATTTAACATATAACGAATATGATGAAACTAATAAACAAAAAAGAGACAAAATGATATCCATAATTAACGATATCAAACAAGAAGAAACAAAAACAGATACCATATTACTTGATTCAATAGGATTACAATCCCATTATCACGAATATACTACAGATGAAGAAATAAAAGCAACCTACACAGACTTATCACAAACTAGAAAAAACTTACAAGTTTCAGAAATGGACATAACTAAAATCAATAATCCTAACGATATACAAATAAACAGAGTTTTTAGAACAGTGTTAGATTGTGTGGCAACTTATAACATTGATTCATTTACTTGTTGGGGGCCAAGTTCTTCCATTTCCTGGAAATCAAAAAAAGTGAGAACTTTTTTAAATAATAATGGAGAAATCGATAGTAATTGTATGCAAATAGTTGAAACATATAGTCAAAAGAGAAAAAATAAAAATTTAAATTATCAAGAAAGTTTGCATAGTCTTAAATAAATTAATAATTAAAAAATTTAAAGATATTAAAACTCGAACAAAAAATGTTCGAGTTATTTTTATATGGTGCCGCAACGGAGAATCGAACGCCGATTAAAGCCTTACCATGGCCTCGTAATACCTTTATACTATTGCGGCATATCAAAATTATATAATATTTCATATATAATTTCAACGCTTTTACGGTAATTTTTTACTCAATATTTTATTACATTTCTTTTCCCACTCTTTTTCTGTATAAAACAAACCTAAACGAATTCTAACATCACAATTTTGATAACTCAATGGATGGGCTTTAATATCATCTCGAAGTTTTTTAGTAGCTTTAAGTTCTGGAAATGGTCTTAGTAGATCCACTTTCATATTTTCATTTTTCATAATCCACCACCTTTAAACAAATTATACAGAATTCACGAAATTATTTCAAATCATTGATAACATTAGTAAACTCATCTTGAATCTCATTTAACCGTTTCTCAGTTTTTGCTTCAAATCTAACCGTTAAATCAGGGCCTGTATTACTAGCTCTAACTAAAGCCCAACCATCATCAAAAGTAACTCTAATACCATCAACTAAAGAAAACTCATATTTTTTATCTTTCGCATATTTTATAACCCCATCGACAATTTTAAATTTATTGTCATCAGTAACTCTTACTTTTAACTCTTCAGTTGAAAAATAATGATTAACTCCATCAAATAGTTCACTTATTTTTTTATCGGTATGAGAAAGTAATTCTATAATTCTAAGGATTCCATAAATTCCATCATCAAAACCTAAATATCTATCTCTAAAAAATAAATGTCCAGAATATTCCCCACCAAAATCTAAATTGTTTTCATTTACATAACTCCGGCAATATACACTACCCGTTCTATTCATACAAGGTTCTAAACCAAGTTTCTTAATCTCATCGATTAAACTCATTGAACACTTAACATCAAACACGCCTTTTTTAACTTCCATGTGCTTAGCCAAATCTCTATAAAATAAAATCATAATTATATCGGCTGACACAAATGTACCATCATCTAAAACCAAGCCACATCTATCAGTATCGCCATCAACCGCTACTCCCAAATCATAGCCCAATTCTTTAACCATTTTACCTAAATCATGCAAATTAGCTTTTACTGCTGGATCGGGAATATGATTTGGAAAATTAGAATCACTTTCAGAGTATAAAAGTTCATACTCTATGTTAAATTCTTTTAGTATATTTTCGATAAACACGCTACCCGTTCCATTACCACAGTCCACTACTACTTTAATTTTACGCTTACCAAAATTCAAAGATTTTTTTAAATTAGAAAGATATGCTGGAAAAACATCTTCGTTAATTACAGTTCCTTTCCCGCTTTTAAAATCATAACAATCTAAGTAATGTTTAAAAGCTTGTAAATATCTTCCGTATAATGAATCTTCTTTCTTAACAGACATTTTAAATCCATTATACTCTTTAGGATTATGACTAGCTGTCACCATTATTCCCGCATTTACATCATAGTATATTTTCGCAAAATTATGCATCGGTGTTGTCACCAAACCTAAACTAAGTACATTAACTCCACTATCCAAAATTCCTTGCATTAAAGCTGGATAAAGTTCATGATGACTATCTCTATTATCATGACCTAATATTACTTTACTTTCACCCAATTCCCTAACATAACTGCCAAAAGCCTTACCAACCGTATAAGCTACATCCTCATTTAAATCATTACCATAAATTCCGCGTACATCATACTCTCTAAAAATTGCATTATTAATATCTTTTGTTATTTTCATACCCCATCCTCCTACTTTAATTATATATTACTTTTATCAAAAGTACAATTATTAAATTATTTCATCATAACTTAACAATATATTCCATATAATGTGTTGAGGTGCGAAAATGTTTAAAAAAATAAAAATCTTATTATCGGGAATACTCGTTATCCTAATAGCCTTAGCTATTTATCTTAAATTTATTACTAAAAATACAATTGAAATACCAAAACTTACTTTGTTTGGAAAAAATATCATTACCATCTATCAAGACCAAGAATATAAAGAACCAGGCTACAAAGCCACTGACCCAAATGATGGTAACATCACAAACCAAGTCAAAATTAAAGGACAAGTTCAAAATGGAAAAATCGGTACCTACGAATTAATATATACTGTTACCAATTCAAAAGATGAAACCGCTGAAGCTCATAGATTTGTCAAAATAATCCAAAGAAAAGAAATAACCTATAAAGATGAATACGACGATATTGATAATCAAAGTAGAGGTTGGTGGAGCAACAATAAATCAGATGGTAAAAGGCCATCTGGAGGTGCTGATATAAATGAACTAAAAAAATACAATGCGTTCTTTATGGGACCAAATGAAAAAGTTTTATATCTAACATTTGATGAAGGCGGATTAGAAACCTACGTTAAAGAAATTGTCGATGTCTTAGACAAAAATAATGTTAAAGCCACTTTCTTCCTCTGCCGTAAATTTATCGAAGAAAATGCTGAATTAATTAAACAAATGGCTGAAAAAGGTCACACCATTGCCAATCACACGTCCAATCATTTAAACATGCCTTCCCTAGCCACAAAAGAAAACTTTGATAAATATTTAAATGAAATTGAACAAGTCGAAAAAATATACTACCAAATAACTGGTAAAAATATGGAAAAAATATATCGTGACCCAAGAGGAGAATGGAGTTTTCGCGACTTGCAAATAATGAAAGACTTAGGTTATCGAACATACTTTTATAGTGCTGATTATCTAGACTTTAAAGAAAATGTTACCAAAGAAAAAGCTCTAAACGAACTAACCAAACGAGTTCATAATGGTGCTATATACTTAATACATCCAAAAAACAAAGGAAATTATTTAGCACTTGACACTTTTATCAATAACATGAAAAAACAAGGATACAGATTTGACCTTGTTAAAAACATCAAATAGGAATAATCCTATTTTTTATGGTAACCTTAATACTTGACCAATACTTAAAGTATTACTCGTAAGCCCATTTAAACTTTTAAGCTCATCTACAGTTGTCCCATATCTATTAGCAATACTCCACAAACTATCACCTGATTTAACCATATATGTATTGCCACCACTAGGTACTTTTAGAACTTGACCAATACTCAAAATATTACTTGTTAAATTATTTAATTTTTTTAATTCATCTACCGTTATTTCATATTTATTAGCAATGTTCCATAAACTATCACCAGCTTTTACCGTATATGTACTTCCAGAATTATTACTCGGTAAACTACTTGGAATTTTAAGTACCTGACCAACACTTAATATATCACTAGTTAAATTATTTAAATTTTTAAGTTCACTTACTGTAACACCAAATTGATTAGCTATCTTCCATAAACTATCGCCAGATTTTACTGTATATGTATTATTTGAAGAATTATTAGAAGAACTGCTAGAATCACTAACTTTAAGTACTTGACCAACACTCAAATTATCACTAGTTAATCCATTTAAACTTTTAAGTTCAGCTACAGTTAAACCAAATTGATTAGCTATCTTCCATAAACTATCGCCAGATTTTACTGTATATGTTCCAGACGTACTACCAGAACTACCGGGGACCTCTAATATTTGTCCTACCGTTAAATTATTACTCGTTAAACCATTCAAACTCTTAAGTTCATTCACTGTAATTCCATACTTATTAGCTATTTTCCATAAACTATCACCATTTTGAACGACATAATAATTACCACTCTCTGGCAAACTTGGTATAGTTTCACCTTCATAAGTCGCAATGACCGCATCGACAACCGCATCCACATATTCTTTATAATTATTTTGGATTTTAGCTAAATCAGTTGGATTATCAATAAAACCATATTCTACAATTACTGGATGTGTATTGCTTCCAGTATTTCTATGCATAAAATAATAATCCTTAGAAGTATCACTAGGTAATCTTCTCTGATAAAACTTTCTCATCTTTTGACCTGCATTTCCTAAAGCCGTTAAAATATTAGAAGCTAAATTACTGTTGTCTCTCAAAGCATATATTACCTCTGCCCCTTCAGCACCTTGTATTCCAGAGCCAGCCGCATTAATATGATTAGAAATAACAACCACATTAGGATTATCACCATATGCAGCAAGTACTCTATTTACTCTTTCAGTAGGAGAAATCGTTTCATCAGTATTTCTAATTAAAGTAACGGGAACTCCTTTTTTTTGAAATTCTTCAAGCATATACTGACTAATCATTAAAGTTAAATCTTTTTCTCTAACTCCAGAACTACTTACAGCTCCAGGATCAGTTCCTCCATGACCCGCATCAATTACGACCTGCAAATTATTCATATCTTCACCTCTACATTAAAATATGTAAAAATAGGCATTTAGTTACAAAAAAAGTAGAACTACATCTACTTAAACTATTAATCACTGATTATAATACAACATTCTTATAAACTCTATTTTTTGACATCTCTTCTAAACTCAAAACTACTCTCTTCCCTCTAATACCATTTTCTCCTAACATAAATCTCTTTCTTATTGCTAAGTGTAATCACATCCATCTGCATTGGACACAAATGATTAAATGGATGTAATAATCTTGGTGCACATTTTTGAATCTTGACTACTCCACCAGTAATTAAAATATAATTATTACCAATTTTTCTAAGACCACGTACATTTTTGGGGAAAAAAGTCTTTTTAGGACTTATAATACCTCTTTTAAAACTACCAAAACCAAAAGGTACACATCCATCATGTGTATGCCCACAAATAATCAAATCATAATCTTTGAGTAAACTCATACAATTCTTATCAAAACTAAACTCCGGTGAATGAATAAGTGCCACTGTTGGTAGTTTAGTATTAACTTTTTTATATAATAAATCATGACTTTTAAAATCATCATAAAAAACCTTAAAATCGTATTCTTCTTTAATATAATACTCTTTCGTTTCTGTATATCCCATAAACCAAATCTTATCATCATAATGTATATCATTATCTAGTAAAATAACTCCTGGTATACCTTTTATTAATCTTATTATATCATCTAAATAACTATTATCAGTTTCTCTTTGAATATAATCATGATTCCCAAGAATAACAAATGTAGATGTTATACTAACTGAAAAATTCAACAAATCATAAATTTTTTTCAAAGAGTTTGGATTATTAATTTCTTCTATCCGATCTATTAAATCTCCAACAAAGACAATATAATCAGCCCTTTCTTTTAAAATTTGTGACTTTAACTTTTCTATTTTTTTAACACTAACCATATCACTAATATGTACATCGCCAATTGCCAAAATTTTGATATCTTGCTTAACTTTTTTATTATATAAACCAACATACCTAACTTGTAAATAATCATCAATAAACATTCTCATAAATTTATACCCCTTAAAGTTTATTCACATCAACTGGTTTATTTTCCAAATTTTTATCAACCAAAATTTCGTGAATTTTTTCTTCTGGACTGTCTAAAAACACCTCTTCAATTCTATCTACTCTACATCTTTCGGCTTTAATTATTGCTTCTAACTTATCAGTAGCTGTTTTAATCTTATCATTTACAATAACATAATTATATTTGGAAAGTTCATTAATCTCTTTATATGCTGTTTCAAATCTTTCCATAATCTTATCTTCACTTTCAGTATGTCTATCAATTAATCTTCTTTTAAGTTCTTTCATACTAGGTGGTAATAAAAATATAAATAAAGCTTGTGGAATTTTCTTCTTAATCTGTAAAGCTCCTTGGATTTCAATTACCAAAATAACATCCTCACCTTTGTTCAAATGTTTTTGAACACTATCCCTAGGTGTTCCATAATAATTACCAGCGAATTTAGCATATTCAAGCATCTTATCTTCTTTAATGTTTTTTTCGAATTCTTCTTCACTTACAAAGTAATAAGCTTTACCATTAATCTCCCCATTACGAGGTTTTCTACTAGTCATAGAAATAGATTCCCAAATATTTGAATTATTTTTTTTAAGTTCATCACAAACTGTATTTTTACCACTACCACTTGGACCAGATAGTACTATAAGCAACCCTTGTTTTTTAGTTTTAATCATAATAACCTCCCATTATAGAAAAAACGGTCTACACCGTTTAATCATTCAATATTTGTTTCAATTTTTCAGGATGATCAATATATTCTTTGGCTTCTGGTATTAATAATGGCACTATTTGTTTTAACTCATCACCATTAACTATATCCATATATT